>JBEIFU010000114.1:0-7886 GCA_040382295.1 Alphaproteobacteria bacterium | reverse complement strand
TTGGGTCGTCGGAATGGATGACGGCACATGCCCCGCCCTTTTCCAGAAGGGCAGCGTTTTCCTCGATGCCATCGTAGGACTCGAGCTTGAAGCCCCACCAACCTGCCCAGGTCGCCGAGCATATGTCGTGCTTGGCGAGGAGTGGGGCGATCTTGTAGGCCTCGGACGCGTGATGGAACGCGGTGATCTGGAAGCCGAACTCCAGGGCGATGTCGATCATGATCGCCATCTCGTCGGCGCGATAGCAGTGGTTCTGCACAAGGATTTCGCCGTTCAGCACGCCGGCCAGTGTCTCAAGACGAAGGTCGCGATCGGGCGGTCCGCCCTTGCCATCCGCGGCTGCCTTCACCTGCTTGGCGTACTGGGCAGCCTTGATCCATGCCGAGCGGTAGCCTGCAACGTTGCCCATGCGTGTCGAAGGTTGTGCGCCCTTGGAGCCGTAGACCCGCTTCGGGTTTTCTCCGCAGGCCATCTTCAGCCCGTAGGGTGCGTCAGGAAATTTCATCGCCTGCATCGTCGTGGCGGGCACGTTCTTCAACGTGACGGTCCGGCCGCCGAACAGGTTTGCCGAACCGGGGAGGATCATCAGGGTGGTCACGCCGCCGCGGCGGGCCGCGTTGAAGCCTTCGTCCTGCGGCCAGACCGAATGTTCGGCCCAGACTTCTGCCGTGTTTGGTGCTGTCGCCTCGTTGCCATCGCTGTGCGCGTGGACACCCGGCGATGAATAGACGCCGAGGTGGGAATGGGCATCAACGATCCCGGGGGTGATCCATTTGCCGGTGGCGTTAATGGAGGTGTAGCCATCAGGCGCCTTCACATCCGTGCCCACCGCCTCTATTTTTCCGTCATTCAGCAGAACAGTGGCGTTCTCGATGCGGTCGCCTGTGCCGGTCAGCACCGTGGCGCCTACGAGCGCGGTGGGCTGGCCCGGAAGGCGCTGATAGGTCGAGGGGAATGGGTTCTTCGCGGAACCCGGCTTGACGTCTGTTTCGATGGATGCACAGCCGGCCAGCAGCAGCGCGGTGGTTGCCAGCGCGACGCAGAATCTTCCTCGATGCACGTGCGATCCCCTCTCAAGTCCCCGTTTCTGGTACAGTATTGCATGGTAATCGCCCATTTCAAACCTGAGGAATGGGTTCCCAAAGGTGAATGCGACGCATGATCTATGTAAGCCTTGGCGCGAATGTTCCGTCCCGGATCGGACCTCCGGCAGCGACCCTGGGCGCGGCCATCGATGCCATGGCGTCCCACGGCTTGAGGGTGGTTGCCGTTTCACCGTTTTACGCGTCGACGGCCTGGCCAGATCCGAAAGATCCGCCTTTCGTGAATGCAATGGTTAATATCGAGACGCGCAAGGGGCCGTTCGAGGTCCTTACTTCCCTCCTTGCCATCGAGCGGCAGTTCGGGCGCGTGCGCAAGGCTCGCTGGGAACCGCGTTGCCTCGATCTCGACCTGATCGACTATGGCGGGTTGCTGCTGGATACAGAGGCGTTGTCCCTGCCGCATCCGCGACTGCACGAGCGGGGCTTTGTGTTGCGCCCGCTCAAGGATCTCGACCCGATGTGGCGACATCCTGACACGGGTGAGGGGGTGGCCCTCTTGCTTGAAATTGCTGGGGACGAGGGTGTCACGCCGTTGGTCGTTGACCAGAAAAAAGGCTGAAAATCCTTGTTTTCGCAGTCGCAGCAGGCTAGTGTCCTGCGCTCAGGCCTTAGACAAGGAACATAGCGCTTCATGGCTCGCGTCACTGTTGAAGATTGCGTGGACAAGATCCCCAACCGGTTCGAACTCGTGTTGCTGGCGGCGCACCGGGCGCGGTCGATCACGTCGGGGGCGGGGCTGCTCGTCGATCGGGACAACGACAAGAACCCGGTTGTTGCGTTGCGTGAGATCGCTTCGACCCGCGTCAAGCCCGAGGGCCTGAAGGAAGAATTCCTCACCAGCCTGCAGCGTCACATTGAAACCGATGAACCTGAGGCCGAAAAGGCACCTGTCGAGACGGCGGATGCTCCGGAGAATATCCAGATTTCCGAGGCGGATTATGCCCGGGCCATGCGGGCTGATTCGGATGTGAAGCGGCCAGAAGTTGTGGAAGAGGGTGACGACGGGGACGTCTGACACGCGGTCCTTTCTGGGAGTCCCAAGTTGCGGGATTCCCCTCAGGGCTAATACCCCGTCTGCCTGCTCCAATTGGCTGAGAGGCCTGCAGACATGATGCGGCAGTTCGAACTTGTCGAGCGTGTAAAGTCATACGATCCTCGCGCCAATGAAGATCTGCTGAACCGTGCCTATGTGTTCGGCATCAAGGCCCATGGCAACCAGAAGCGGGACTCGGGGGATCCCTACTTTTCCCATCCGCTTGAGGTTGCCGGGATCCTCACCGACCTCAAGCTCGATGATGCTGCGATCGTCACGGCCCTCCTGCATGACACAATAGAAGATACAGCCGCCTCCTACGAGCAGATCGAGGGCCTGTTCGGGCGTGAGATCGCTGATCTTGTCGATGGCGTTACCAAGCTTTCGAAGCTTGAGCTCCAGTCGGAGGAAACGAAGCAGGCCGAGAATTTTCGCAAGTTCATGTTGGCGATGAGCCACGATGTGCGTGTTCTGCTGGTCAAGCTGGCGGATCGGCTCCACAACATGCGGACATTGTCGGGGGTCAAGTCGCCTGAGCGACGCAAGCGCATCGCAACCGAGACGATGGAGATCTACGCGCCACTGGCGGGTCGCATGGGAATGCAGAACTTCCGGGAAGAGTTCGAGGATCTAGCCTTTGCCGAGATCAATCCCGACATGCGCGACTCCATCGTGCGGCGCCTGTCAGAGCTTAAGGCGCAGAAGGGGACGGTGATGGCCAGAATCGAGGCTGCCGTGCTTCGGAAACTGGGCGAGCACAATGTGCAGGCGGTGGTCTCGGGACGCGAGAAGAGGCCCTATTCGATCTGGCGAAAGATGGAGGAGAAGCGCGTCACTTTTGATCAGCTCTCCGACATTTTCGCGCTGAGGATCGTGGTTGGAACCAACGAGGAGTGCTACCGGTCCCTCGGCATCCTGCACCAGTCGTGGCGCCATGTGCCGGGCCGCTTCAAGGACTACGTTTCGATACCGAAATCAAACAATTACAGGTCACTCCATACCGAGATCTATGGTCCGGAGAACCAGCGTGTGGAGCTGCAGATCCGGTCTCGAGAGATGCATGCCGTCGCCGAGAGCGGCATTGCCGCGCATTGGAGCTACAAGGACAAGCTCAGCGGACGCGGGCCTGCGGCCAGCGTGGATGCGTACGAGTCGCTGCGGTCGTTGATCCAATCGCTCAAGGATGGTGACACTCCCGAGGAGTTTCTGGAGCACACACGGCTTGAGCTGTTTCACGACCAGGTCTTCTGCTTCACCCCAAAGGGAAAGCTGATCGGGCTGCCACGTGATGCTTCGCCTATCGATTTCGCCTATGCCGTCCACACCGAGGTGGGGGACACCTGCATCGGCGCCAAGGTCAATGGCCGACACATGCCGCTTGGGACGAAGCTACGGAATGGGGACACGGTCGAGATCATCCGCTCGCCAAAGCAGGGGCCCTCTGCTGTCTGGGAGAAGATGGTCGTCACGGGAAAGGCTCAGTCCTCGATCCGGAAGTATCTGCGCAATGCAGAGAAGCTGGAGCAGCAACGCATGGGCCGTGCGATCATCGAGAAGGCGTTCGCCGATGCGGGGCATGAGTATTCGGACAAGGCGCTCGCGGTTGCACTGAAAAAGCTGAACCTGCAAAAGCCGGAAGATGTCTTTCAGGCGCTTGCCAATGGCGAGGTTTCTCCGGTGCAGGTGCTGACCGCCGCCGTTCCCACCTATGCGCCCGACACCGGCATGCGCGGCTTCGACCGTCTTGTCAGCCGGAAGGCAAAGTCGTCCTCGATCCCCATTCTGGGCATGCAGCGTGGCCTCGCCTATCACCTGGCACGATGTTGCCAGCCTTTGGCAGGTGACCGGATCATTGGTGTCATCACACCGGGTACAGGCGTGATCGTCCATACGGCGGATTGCGAGCGGCTTGCGGAAGTGCAGGACCAACCTGATCGTTGGGTGGATGTGCGCTGGGCGCCAGAAGCTGCCAATGAGGTGCAGGTGGGGCGCCTGAAGATCTCGATCAATAATGTGTCGGGCACGCTTGCCAAGGCCTGCGACGTCATTGCCCGACAGGGCGGCAACATCACGAATCTGAAGATTGCCGGCCGATCACCACTCGTGTTCGACATGATGGTCGATATCGAGGTGAACGATACACGGCACCTGGCCAACATCATTTCGGCGCTGAGGGCATCGCCCTCCGTGCACGCCGTTGACCGACCTCATGGAGAACTGGGAGCCGATGACGATGACGCCTGATGACGTGCTTGCCGAATTCGAGAAGGCTGGCGCCCTGCTCAAGGGACATTTCATCCTTTCCTCCGGACGCCACTCCGACACTTTCCTGCAGAAGGCGCTTGTGTTCCAGTATCCGCAGCGCACAGCGCGGCTGTGCAAGGCTCTCGCCGAGAAAATTCGCGCGAAGGTCCGCAAGCGGATCGATGCCATCGTCTCGCCGGCGGTTGGCGGCATCATTCCCGGCTATGAGACGGCGCGACAACTGAAGCTGCCTGCCATGTTCGTCGAACGGCAGGATGGCGTGTTCCAGCTTCGACGAAACTTTCATCTTGATCGCAGCATGAATGTCCTAATCGTCGAGGACGTCGTGTCGACGGGACTTTCCTCGCGCGAGTGCATTGACGCGGTGCGCAAGACAGGCGCGAATGTCGTGGCACTTGCTTGCCTGATCGACAGGTCGGGTGGCGATGCGACCTTTGATGTTCCCTTCGTGCCGCTTGCGCGGCTGAAGGTGCCATCGTGGCAGGCCGACAAGCTGCCGAAGCACCTCAAGGGCATTCCGGCCGTGAAGCCTGGAAGCCGGGGTCTTGCGTGATGCCTCAGCATTTGCGCCTGGGTGTGAACATCGATCACGTAGCGACCATACGCAACGCGCGGGGTGGTCGGCATCCTGATCCCCTGCGTGCGGCCCTGATGGCGGTTGAGGCCGGCGCGGATGGCATCACGGCCCATCTGCGTGAGGATCGGCGCCATATCAGCGATGCGGATATCGAACGACTTGCCCATGGCATGGGCCGTCCGCTCAATCTGGAAATGGCTGCAACCGAGGAGATGCTTGCCATCGCGCTCCGGCATCGGCCGCACGCCGTGTGTCTTGTTCCGGAACGGCGCGAGGAGCGCACGACGGAAGGTGGGCTGGACGTAGCCGCGCAGCACAACCATCTTGCCCCGTTCGTTCGGCAGCTTGCGGCGGCCCGGATCAGGGTGTCGCTATTCGTCGAGGCCCATCCCGTGCAGCTGGCGGTGGCCAAGGCTCTTGGTGCTCATGTGGTGGAGCTTCACACCGGCGCCTATTGCGATGCGCATGCCGAGGGCGATGCCGTGCGTCGCGACCGGATCCTTGAGCGCTTGCGCGCTGGCGCAGCAGAGGCGGCGCGCCTCGGGCTTGAAGTGCATGCGGGGCATGGGTTGAATTATGAAACGGTTGGTCCTGTCGCCGGCATTCCAGAGGTTGTCGAGCTGAACATCGGGCACTTTCTGGTGGGCGAAGCCATCTTCACGGGGCTCGAGGCGTCTATTCGGCGCATGCGCCAGCTGATGGACGAGGCGCGCGGAGCTGCAGGTGTCGAGCTTGCCTGAAGGGTGGAGGTGCACATGATCATCGGGATTGGCAGCGATCTCATCGACATCAGGCGTATTGAGGCAACGCTGTCGCGTTTCGGGGATCGCTTCGTGCAGCGGCTTTTCACCGAGACCGAGCAGCGCAAGTCGGAGGGTCGGCAGAACCGGGCGGCTTCTTATGCGAAGCGGTTTGCTGCGAAGGAGGCCTGTTCAAAGGCCTTGGGGACTGGCTTTCGGAAAAGCGTGTACTGGCGAGACCTGGGCGTGGTGAACCTTCGATCCGGAAAACCGACCATGGAGCTCACGGGCGGGGCCGCGGAGCGGCTGAAATCCATGCTGCCGCCAGGCACAAAAGCACAGATTGATCTGTCCATCACGGACGATTATCCGCTGGCCCAGGCCATTGTCATCATTTCGGCCGTTTCGGAGAATTCGCCTGTGCCGTGTGCCGAGATGCCGAATTCGCCCGCGGCACGCTAACGCCCTGTTGTTTGCGCGCGCATTGACACTTTTTCCTGCGATCTCCATCTGTTATCCAAGTGCATCAGTCAGTCAGCCGGAACAGGGGCGTCATGTCCGACGGAACCAGCAAGCCTTGGTGGCAAAACGAACACGTGAGCGAGACGGTGAAGTCCATCGCGACCGTCGTCGGCATCGTGGCTTTCGTTCAGATCCTTCTGTTCCAGCCGTTCCGGATTCCATCGAGTTCGATGGAGGGGTCGCTCGAGGTTGGCGACTACCTGTTCGTGACCAAGTTCTCTTATGGTTACTCGGTTTACTCCATCCCGCTGGTTGCGCCTGCCCAGGCGTCCGAGGACCGTATCCTTGGTGGCGAGGCGGAGCGTGGGGATGTGGTTGTTTTCAGGCTCCCGGCGGATCCCAGCCAGGACTACATCAAGCGGGTCATCGGCCTGCCCGGTGACCGCATCCAGATGATCGAGGGCGTGCTCCATATCAATGGTGCGCCGGTGAAGCTCGAGAAGATCGAGGACCGCATCGAGTTGCGCGAGGACGGCAGTGAGGCCCGCATCCCGCAATTCATGGAGACGCTTCCGAATGGCGCGCGGCATGTCGTGGTGAACCGCGGGGATGAGAGCCGGTTCGATGACACGCCCGAGTTTCTTGTCCCACCTGGCCACTATTTCATGATGGGCGATAATCGCGACAACTCGAATGACAGCCGTGGCGATGTGGGGTTTGTCCCTGCAGCCAATCTGGTGGGGCGCGCCCAGATCATCTTTTTCTCCCATGATGGTTCGGCCGCCATCTGGGAATTGTGGAAGTGGCCCTTTGCCATCCGATATGGCCGCCTGTTGAACCTGATTTACTGATCAGCCATGGGCCGTTGGGTGCCCGCGGGCTGGCGTCTGGAGTGGGCTGCGAACGTGTTCCGTGTTGTTTTCTATGCGTTGCTGCTTGCTGTGGTCATCAGGACACTGATCTTCCAGCCATTCAACATTCCGTCGGGATCGATGGAGAACACGCTGCTGGTCGGTGACTATTTCTTCGTGACCAAGTTCAGCTATGGCTATTCGAAGCACAGCCTTCCGTGGTCGCCGGCGCTGTTTTCGGGGCGCATCTGGAGCGGTCAGCCCGAGCGGGGCGATGTCGTTGTCTTCAAGCTGCCTGCGCGGCCGGGTGAAGACTATATCAAGCGCGTCGTTGGTTTACCCGGTGACCGGATCCAGATGATCGATGGCGTTCTGCATATCAACGGTATGCCGTGCCAGATGCGGCGGGTTGACGATTATGTGCGGGTCTCGGCTTTCGGCGGGAAAGAGCGCATTCCCAGGTTCCTCGAGACGCTTCCCAATGGGGTGAGCTACCATGTTCTCGACCAGAGCCTGGATTATCCTGGTTGGGACGATACGCAGGAATTCGTTGTGCCGCCCGGCCACTACTTTATGATGGGTGACAACCGGGACCAGTCCAATGACAGTCGCATACCCAATAGCGGCGTCGGATTTGTGCCGGAAGAAAACCTGGTTGGCAGAGCCGACCTCATCCTGTTCTCGACCGATGGCAGCGCGAAAAACTGGGAATTCTGGAAGTGGCCCTGGGCCATCCGATACGGGCGCATCTTCCAAAGCAT
Organism: Alphaproteobacteria bacterium; assembly: GCA_040382295.1. GTDB lineage: Bacteria > Pseudomonadota > Alphaproteobacteria > Micropepsales > Micropepsaceae > SZUA-430. The sequence continues at coordinate 94 of JBEIFU010000114.1, read as the reverse complement.
TCATTGATGCTTCGGTGCCCGATTGCGATCATGTGTTCAAGGACCCAGAACTGCTGCGCCGCTCCCTGACGCATGCAAGTGCGGGTGGTGCCGA
>JBEIFU010000113.1:0-8016 GCA_040382295.1 Alphaproteobacteria bacterium | reverse complement strand
CCACGAGATGCGCGAAGGCTACAAGACCCTCTTCGCGCGCGAGGGCCTGCACCTCGACACGACCGACCCCGCCTCCCTCGTGATCTTCCCCGAGATGGACAACACGCTCGACGTGCCCGAGATCACGGTCGACTGCTGGCGCATCCTCAGCAAAAGCCCCGACGACATGATGTGCGCCTCCAGCCGCATGGTGGTCCGCCGCAAGGGCGCGCCGCGCGCAACCGTCGTGGCCTGCACGCTGCTACCCTACGAGCCCGAATTCGATCTCGGGGACAGCTTGAGATCATCCCTCGCCCCCGTGAAGCTGAACCACCCGCACTGCGCAAAGTTCTGCGTCCTGGGCGGCGGCAGCTGCAAGGCCTGATAACCGCGCTATTGCTGATCAAACCTTGAAATGCTTGGACAGCTTGAGCCCCTGCGCCTGGTAGTTCGAGCCGATCCCCTGCCCGTAGACACGCTCGGGCACCTCCGTCAGCCGCTCGAACACAAGACGCCCGATGATCTGTCCGTGGCTCAGGATGAAGGGCACCTCGTGGCTGCGCACCTCCAGCACCGCTCGCGAGCCCGTGCCGCCAGCCGCTGAATGGCCGAAGCCCGGATCGAAGAACCCGGCATAGTGGACCCGGAACTCGCCCACGAGCGGATTGTAGGGCACCATCTCGGCCGCATACTCCGGCGGGATCGACACTGCCTCGCGCGAGGCCAGGATGTAGAACTCGTTCGGGTCCAGCACCATCGTCCCGTCCTGACGCGCCTTGATGGGCTCCCAGAAATCGGAAACGTCATGCACGCCCGGCTTGTCGACATCGATGAGCCCGGCATGACGCTTGGCGCGATACCCGATGAGCTCGCTCCACCCCGCGCCGCGCAAGTCGACCGTCAGCGCAATCCCGTCGCTGATATCGGCATCGCCCGCAACGATCCCCTGCTCGGCCTGCAGCTTGCGCAGGTCGGCATCCGAGAATGACGGCGACCCGCGTCTGAGCCGCAGCTGGTTGAGCCGCGAACCCTCGCGCACCAGGATCGAGAACGAGCGCGGGCTGACCTCCGCGTAGAGCGGCCCCTCGTAGCCCGGCTCCACGCGGTCGAACTCCTTGGCTCCGTCCGTGATCAGCCGCGTGAACACGTCAAGCCGCCCCGTCGAACTTTTCGGGTTGGCAATGCCCGACATCCGCGAGGGCAACGCCACGCTCTCGAGCAAGGGCACGATGTAGACGCATCCCGCCTCGAACACCGCCCCCTTGGAAAGGTCGATCTGGTGCAGCGCCAGCTGCTCGATCCGCGTCTTCACCGGCACGTTCGGCCCCGGCAGGAAGCTGGCCCGGATGCGCCAGGCCACGCTGCCGAGCCTCAGATCGAGGCTGGCCGGCTGGACCTGGCTCTCCTCGATCTCGCGCAGGGCAACAAGCCGCCCGCGCTGCATCATCGCCCGCAACTGGCTGGCTGGCAGGATGCCAGTGGAATGGCCGCGTACCGGCTCCCCCGCATCGTCGTTGATGTCGAACAAGGTCTGTCCCATGGCACCGGATGTTAGGACACTTGCGCCCGTGCGGGCAAAACCCGCGGCCGAATGTCCACAGCCCATTCGATCCGTTGACCTGAGGCCGCGCCGAACTTAAAGCAGAACTCACGTGGTGATTTGAGCCGGCCGGCTTCGCGGCCACGTTAAACAAGCAGCTAAAAGGCCGGGTCGCGTGAAATCCGGCCCCGGCCTGGGATCTGTGTCCCAAGGCGCCGGGGATTTTTTTGGAGTTCGCACGATGGGAGAACTGCATCCCGACAAGAAGTACGGCCTCAAGACCCGCCTCGTCCGTGGCGGTCTCAAGCGCTCCCCCAATGGCGAGACGTCCGAGGCGCTCTACCTGACATCGGGCTTTGCCTACGACAATCCGGAAACCGCGGAAGCCCGCTTCAAGGGCGAGGACCCCGGCTACACCTATTCCCGCTTCGCCAACCCGACCGTGGCCATGTTCGAGGACCGCATGGCCATGATCGAGGGCGCACCCATAGCCCGCGCCACCGCGACCGGCATGGCTGCCGTGACGACGGCGATGCTCTGTCACCTGCGCCAGGGCGACCACGTCGTCGCCGCCCGCGCCATGTTCGGCGGCTGCCGCTATGTGATCGAGGACGTCCTGCCGCGCTTCGGCATCCAGAGCACCCTCGTCGATGGCATCAGCCTCGACGCCTGGTCGGCGGCCATCCGCCCCAACACCAAGGTCCTCTTCCTCGAGACCCCGGCCAACCCGACGCTCGAGGTGATCGACCTCAAGGGCGTGGCCGCCATCGCCCGCAAGGCCGGCGCGCGCCTCGTCGTCGACAACGTCTTCGCCACGCCCATCCTGCAGCGCCCGATGGAGTTCGGCGCCGACATCGTCATCTATTCGGCCACCAAGCACATCGACGGCCAGGGCCGCTGCCTCGGCGGCGTGATCCTGTGCGACCGCAAGTTCCTCGAGGACCACCTCCAGACCTTCATGCGCAACACCGGGCCGTCCATCAGCCCCTTCAACGCCTGGGTCATGACCAAGGCGCTCGAGACGCTCGACCTGCGGGTGCGCGCCATGTGCGAGCACGCCGCCGCCGTGGCCGACGCCCTCGCCCGCCTGCCCAAGGTCAGCCGCGTTCTCTACCCGGGACGGGCCGACCACCCGCAAGCAGACCTCGCCCGCAGGCAGATGACGCTCGGCGGCTCGCTGGTCAGCTTCCACCTCGACGGCGGCAAGGACATGGCCTTCCACTTCGCAAACGCCCTGCGCCTGATCGACATCTCCAACAATCTCGGCGACGCCAAGTCGCTGATCACCCACCCCGCGACCACGACCCATTTCAGGCTCACCCCCGACGCCCGCAAGGAACTGGGCATCACCGACGGCATGATGCGTCTGTCCGTGGGCCTCGAGGACCCCGGCGACCTGATCGATGACCTCGCCCAGGCCCTGAAATCCCTGTGAAACCGTGACGACAGGAGGCAACATGCACACCTACCGCGCCACCACCCGCTGGAAACGCACCTCGGCGGACTTCAGCTACGAAACCTACAACCGCGCCCACGACGTGACCTTCGGCGGCGGCATCACCGTCCCATGGTCCTCGGCACCCGAATTCAGGGGCGAAGCCGAACGCGTGAACCCGGAGGAAGCCTTCGTCGCCGCCCTCTCGACCTGCCACATGCTCACCTTCCTCGCCATCGCTGCCAGGAAACGCTTCGTGGTCGAAACCTATCAGGACGCAGCCGAAGGCATCATGGAACAGAACGAGCAGCGCAAATACTGGGTCAGCAAGGTAACACTGCGTCCCAAAGTGACGTTCTCGGGCGACCATCAACCATCGGCGCAAGAGATTTCCGCGATGCATCACGCCGCGCATGAAAATTGCTTCATTGCGAACTCGGTGACGTCAAGCGTATCGATAGTCGAAACCTGACGACGCCTTTTCAAGCCCCGGTAACGTCCGGCGGGAACGGTCCTGGGGGTTAGGGGAGACAGGGAAGATGTTCGAGCGCGTGACACGAAAGATCAAGGTGTCTGTCCAGCCAGCCTACCTGGCCGACCAGTCGGCGCCCGACCATAACCACTATTTCTGGGCCTACACCGTCCAGATCGAGAACGACAGCGCCGACACCATCCAGCTGCGCACCCGCTACTGGCGCATCATCGACGCCAACGGCCGCACCCTCGAGGTCAAGGGCGCCGGCGTCGTTGGCCAGCAGCCGATCCTGCGCCCCGGCGAGAAATTCGAGTACCGCTCCGGCACGCCTCTGGAAACCCCATCCGGCATGATGCTGGGCGCCTACCAGGTCCAGACCGCCGAAGGCGAAAGCTTCCAGGTCGATATCCCGGCTTTCCCGCTCGATAGCCCCCACGAATCCAGACGGGTCCACTGAACCACCCGCAGCAAAGCACCTTGCGTTCTTGACCCTGATCGGCAATCCGGCGTCAAGTACGGGCAGCAAGCAAAGCCATCCATCGATGCCCCAGACCTATACCCCCCGGGACATGCTGTCCCGCCTCATCGCCTTTGACACGACCAGCCGCGACCCCAACCTCGCGCTGGTCAGCTTCGTCGAGGACTATGTTTCAGCCTTCGGATTGAAGTCCCGCCGCATCCCGAACCCCGAGGGCACCAAGGCCAACCTCCTCATCACCATCGGCCCCGATATACCCGGCGGTGTGATCCTGTCGGGCCACACCGATGTGGTGCCTGTCGACGGCCAGCCCTGGGACACCGATCCCTTCACCCTCGTCGAACGCGACGCCCGCTACTACGGCCGCGGCACCTCCGACATGAAGGCCTTTTCGGCCGTCATCCTGTCCCTGATACCCGAGTTCATGGCCCGCCCGCTGAAGACGCCCGTCCACATCGCGCTGTCCTACGACGAGGAAGTCGGCTGCCTCGGCGTGCGCCCCATGATCGCCGACATCGTCCGCTCGGTCCCCATGCCGCGCCTCGCCATCATCGGCGAGCCCACGAACATGAAGGTCGTGAACGCCCACAAGGGCATCCGCTCGTTCCGTACGACCGTCACCGGCCGCGAGGCGCACTCAAGCCAGATCGACAAGGGCGTCAACGCCGTGATGGTGGCCGCCGAGCTCATCATGTTCCTCTCAAAGCTGGCCGACGACATGCGCGCCAAGGGTGACCCGAGCGGCCGCTTCGACCCGCCCTTCACGAGCGTGCAGTCCTCGACCATCGAAGGCGGCACCGCGCTCAACATCCTCGCGCGCCACTGCACCTTCCAGTGGGAGTTCCGCTATCTCCCCGGCACCAGCCAGGACGACATCTTCGAGGCCTTCGACCACCACGCCCGCAACGTGGTCCTGCCGCGCCTCAAGGCGATCGCGCCCGAAGCCGATATCGCGACCACCACGCGCTCGCATGTGCCCGCCCTCGTGGCGCGGGAAGGCTGCCCCGCCGAGGCCCTCGCCCGCCAACTCACCGGCGCCAACCACGCCGAGGCCGTCTCCTACGGCACCGAGGCGGGCCTCTTCCAGGAAGCAGGCATCCCCTCGGTCATCTGCGGCCCCGGCGACATCCGCGAGGCCCACAAGCCCAACGAATACATCGAGATCAGCCAGGTCGCCGCCTGCGAAACCTTCATCCGCAAGCTCATCACCCAATTACGGTGACAGTATAAAAACCCGTGGGAAGTCCGCCTGCGCGGACCACCCACGATCAAAAGAATCGAGGTCAGACACCTATTAAATACCGTGACATATTGAGAAGCCGCCGACGCTGACCTGCGAGGCAAATGGTGTCCGACCCCGTTTCCTACACAATGCTTGCTGGCACCCGCGATAAGAAGGGAGAGCTGGCGTGAAGGCAGAGTCTTTGCACTTTTCCCTGTTTTACGCGGTGGAAGCCGCAATGGTTCTATCGCGTCGTTGGCGAACTGCTGCCGACCATTGCACCTGATGGGCGATCAGCTTCGAGGTTGATGGCCGCGACACCCCCGCCGGTGCAGGCCGTTCCTGGGAAGAGCTTTGATGCGTGCGGGATCGTTCTCAACATCTTGGGTCTCGCCCCCTTGCGCATACTCGAAGTATTACAGGTGCTGCCTTGCGGTGACAGGTTGCATCGATGTGCACGGGCGATGCCGGCCGTCCGTTGCCAAATCCGGCTGCGAATGTCAGCGTGGTCTCATGGGTCCGGGGAGGGGAAGGCCATGTTCGGGCGACGTAGCAGCGGCACAATCGGGCTTGTGGGCATCCAGCAGCTTCTCGGCGTGGGCGGAGCGCTGACGCTTGCGAACATGTTCAAGGAGGTGATCTTCTGGGTGGACCTCCTCAAGGCCATCTTTGCTGGCTGGGCGGAGTTTGTACAAACCTGGCTCTGGCCGGTTGCCGTCTATCTGTTCGGCTGGGCCTTTGACTACCTGCAGATTGAGCTGACGCCGTACTGGAAAGACTATCTGACCATCGGCCTTCTGTTTGGTGCGGGCTTCTTTCGGCATTTCGTGTTGGTGCTCCGCCGGATCCAAGAGGAGGCTGGCGCTGACTTGGAAAAGTATGGCGGGCAAGCAATAATTCCGTTTCCGATCTACATGTCGGGCCTGCTGAAATGGGCGCCCCTTTTTCTTGCCATTCTGTCGATCCCGGCATGGCCTGCGACCTTGCTGGTGTTCACGGGCCTGATGCTGGCTTCCCGAGAAGATTGGCGCTTCGTTGTCTACGGCCTCATTTCGATCTTCCTGCCGCTGATTTATCTTAGCCTCCTTGTGGCGCTCAACCAGATGCTTCTCACTTAGCCGGTAATTGCTCCATGGGATGGTTTGGGCGGAGCCGGCTCATCGAGCCGCAGATGATCAGGATCAAGCCGGGGCGGTTTGTGATGGGGTCGCCGGAGAGCGAGCCCGGTCGTTTTGCTGATGAAGGTCCGCAGCACGATGTGGTGATCGATTACAGCTTCGAGGTGGGCAAGTATCCTGTCACTTTTCGGGAGTGGGACGCAGCCGCCATGCTCGGGGCCTGCAATGGCTATCTGCCATCCGACCAAGGTTGGGGGCGGGACTGGCGACCGGTGATCAATGTCAATTGGGACGATGCGCAGGCCTATGTTCGGTTTCTCACTGAGCGGACTGGCAAGCCCTATCGTCTGCTGTCAGAAGCGGAGTGGGAGTATTGCTGCCGCGCAGGTACCACGACGGCCTATGCGTTTGGCGACAGACTTACCACCCGCAGTCAGGGCGTCGTGTTCGCCTACACCAAGACGGTACCGGTCAACCGCCTCTGGGCCAATCGCTGGGGGCTCGTTTCCATGCATGGTAATGTCTACGAATGGACAGAGGATCGCTGGAATGAGACTTACAACGGAGCGCCATCTGACGGGAGCGTCTGGGATTCCGGCGACTATACTCGTCGGGTCCTGCGCGGCGGCGCGTGGGTCAACATCCCACGGATCCTCCGCTCGGCGAACCGCGTCTGGAACATTCCCACTTACCGCGACTACAGCAACGGGTTTCGTGTGGCGAGGACACTTTAACCTCCTTCCTCCTTGTCGCCGTCGCGAGAGCGCCGGCGGAAAAAATTGCGGGCTGGTTGGCAGTGATAGCCGTCAGAATGAAGAAACAGGGTCAGACACTCATTAAACGCGGTGACATATTGTAAAAAAACGGGGTCAGACACTCATTAAACACGGTGACATATTGAAATAGTTGCTGTCGCTGAGCCGCGCCACACCGTTGCTAGTGAATTGGTGTCTGACCCCTATTCTCCGCTGAATGGTGTCCGACCCCGTTTCCTAATGCGCCGCTCGTGGTTGTGATGGGTCATGAACGGTGCGGCGCTGTCGCGGCGGCGGTCGATGTCGTTACAAAGAACGCGGAGCTTCCCGGTTTTATCAAGCCGATGATTGATGCTATCGTCCCAGCGGTGGAAGCCGTAAAGGCGAAAGAAGGCGATAAGGTCGACCTTGCCGTTGTCGAAAATGCCCGCATGAACGCTGCCGAGATCATCGCGAAATCCGCTATCGTGCGCGAGCACGTGGAGGCTGGAAAGGTCAAGGTCGTCTATGCACGCTACGATCTCGACGCGGGCCAGGTTGTGTTTCTGGGCTAAAGCGCCTCGTGCACATCACAAGAATTCTGCACACCGCAAAGACCGTTGATTTTGCAGGATGAATCCTGTGCGAAAATCAGGTGCGAATGTCGCGCCCGCTTCCAGCCGCTCGCAAGGTTTCCATCGGCACAAACTGCAATTGAAATAGTTGCTGTCGCTGAGCCGAGCCACACCGTTGCTAGAGAAATGGTGTCTGACCCCTATTCTTGCCGCGCCGGTCACCAGATTTCGTCTGGACGCTCAAGTGTAACACTCAGAATTGCGGACCGGATCGACGCAGGATTGCCACCCGGAACGATCAGTGAATGGCGGCAACCTGGCCGAAAACAGACCGAGTCCAGATTTTCGTATCAGGCAATTTATCGCCGAAAGCGGTCATTTGCGCTTCACGGATAGCGCGGCGTAGACATGGCATTGACGTGTGTTTTAGCATTACCGCTCACGATGGGGAGAATGCATG
>JBEIFU010000112.1:0-8261 GCA_040382295.1 Alphaproteobacteria bacterium | reverse complement strand
GCGTAATGGATGCTCAGAAGATTGACGGATCGGTTGGTGATGAATGACATGGCGCTGGTTTCCTGTGCCAGACTACAGGGAATTCCGTCCGGTCACAGCAGGGGAGCCCCCCTACCCTGACGGTGCGGTCTCCTTTGATAGCTTGAGTGCACTGTCACCGAAATCAGAGGTAGGTGCGGATGAGGCTGGTCATGCGCCAGGCGGCCTTGTAGGTGATGCCGAGCTGGCGCTGGACCTCGGCTGCGGTGATGCGCTTGTGGCCGACGCACATCAGGAACATGACGTAAAACCAGTCCTGCAGCGGCACGCGGGAGCGTGCGAAGGGTGTGCCGGCCTTCGGGTGGATATGGTAGGCGCACCACTGGCAGACATAGGCTTGCTGCTGGCGCAGGCGGTGGAAGCGTCCCTTGCGGAAGCACTTGGGACAGCTGCCCGGGTTTCCATGGCGCAAGTGAAGCAGATGGTCGAGGCACGCGTCCTCGCTCGGGAACCGCAGCGCGAAGGTGCGATAGAGGACTGTCTCGGGATCGGTTGCGGTCACGGGCGGTTGACTATTTCGCTTCCAGCACGTCCTTCACCTTTTCGGTCAGGTCCTGAAGCCTGAACGGCTTGCTGATGAAGTGACAGTTCTCGAGCTTGTCGCCCTGATTGCTCAAGGCCCCCTTGTCATAGCCCGAGATGAAGAGCACGCGCATGCCCGGGTAGGTCTCGCGGATCTCCTGGACAAGCGTGGGGCCGTCCATGCCCGGCATCATCACGTCCGAAATGACGAGGTCGAACTTGCCCTCGTGCTCCTCGATGAGCTCAAGCGCTTCCTCGCCGCCTGCGGCATCGATCACCTTGTAGCCCCTGTTGGTCAGGGCCCGAATGGTGAACTCGCGTACGGCGTCTTCGTCTTCCACGAGAAGGATCGTGGCGTCGCCGGTGGGATCGCGTGGGGCCTGCTTGCGAACCTCTTCCTCGCGCGGGACTTCGGTCGTCGGGCGCGGCACGTGACGCGGCAGGTAAATGCGGAAGGTGGTGCCCTTCCCCAGTTCGGATTCCGGGAAAATGAAGCCACCGGTCTGCTTGACGATTCCATAGACGGAGGCAAGGCCCAACCCTGTCCCCTTGCCTGGGTCCTTGGTCGTGAAGAACGGGTCGAAGATCTTGCTGAGATGCTCGGTCGGAATGCCCGTGCCGGTGTCGGAGACCTCGATCATGATGTAGTCGCCTGGCGGCACGAGGACATCGCCCGAGAAGGTCATGTTGTCGGTGAGCGTGCGGTTCAATGTGCGGATCGTCAGGTCACCGCCCTTGGGCATGGCGTCCTTTGCATTGACCGCAAGATTGATGAGCGCGTTGCCAAGCTGGTGCTGGTCGGCAAGGACAGGCCAGAGATCGCGGCCATGCTCGACCTTGAGCTTCACGCCCTCGCCGATGAGCCGGCGCAGGGTAACGGTCCAGTCCGCGACCAGATCCGTGAGGTTCAGCACCTCGGCCTGCAGGGTCTGCTGGCGTGAAAAGGCCAGCAGTTGCCGCACGAGCGAGGCCGCGCGCAAGCCGGTGCTGTGTACCGTGTTGAGGTCGGCAAAGGACGGGTCGCCCGGCAGATGGCGCTGCAACAGCAGCTCGGTGACGCCATTGATCACGGTGAGCAGATTGTTGAAGTCGTGTGCGATGCCGCCGGCGAGCTGGCCGATGGCCTGCATCTTCTGTCCCTGCGCATACTGGCGCTCAAGCGCGGTCTGTCCCGTCGTATCCACCAGATAGACGGCGTAGGTCACGCCTGATGGGCTTTCCGGGTTGAAGCGGCTTGCGAACAGCCTCGCCGTGCGCTTGTCGTCGCTCTGGAAGCGTACCTCGACGGGGGCCCGCGAAACGGCGCCGACGCCCAGCGACCCCAGGCGCGACTTGGTCGCCTGAACGGCGTGCTCGTCGAAGTAATCGAAGAGGCAGCGGCCCGCGATGCGGGCGTGATCAACGCCCATCAGGGCCGCCAGCGCGTCGTTGGCTTCGACGATGCGACCGTCCGCCGTGCAGAGTGCGACGGCAACGGGTGCTCCCTGAATGAAGCCCGGGATCATGAGGCCTGATGACGCCTGACCTGGCAGCGGCTCGACCGGCTTCAGCTGCACCACGACTGACTGGCGGGTCTGCGTGTCGACGGGTTGCAGCAAGGGACGACGCGGCGCGAGGTCGGTGATGCGCCAGACCGTGTGACCGCTGCCGGAGATCGGTGCGACCGCGACCTGAACCCATTTGCCTGCGATGTTGCGCAGCTTCAGCTCTTCCTCGCGGGGCTGACCGAGGCTTGCCGACCTCACCAGCGCGTAGAGGCGCTGGGCGGTCTGTGTGTCGGCCGCAAAGCCTGCTACCGGCAGGACGTCGCCGCCTGACAGGCTGCGCCCGAACAATTTGCGCCAGGCCGGGTTGGCGTAACCCACAGAGCCGTCAGGAAGCGTGATGCAGCAGGCGCGCGGGTCGGTATCGATGGCCGAGCCGAAAAGTCGCGCCGGCTGCTCCTCCGTCACGAGCCGGCCGGAGGTCAACGCAAGGATCAGGGCAGAGCCACAGAGCGTGATGCCGATGAGAAAGGCAAGGCCGCCCAGCCCTGCCGCCTGCGGCCAGGCCACAACGGCAAGACCTGCGAGGCAAGCGATCGCGAACAAGGCGGTGGCTGCCTCTGCCGGTGTCACCTTTGCTGTTGCGGCCTGCCACGCAGCTTGCGTGAGCGACTGCCAGAATGACGTCGGCTGGGCGTCGGTGGTGCTGCCGGTTGAGGGCTGTTCTTCTGTCTGCTGCTGGGTCGCTGGATTCATGGACGACGCCCTGTTCGCGCGGATGGTACCCTGCCCTTGAGTTTCATCACGAAGCCGATGACCTGGGCCACCGCCTTGTAATGTTCGGGCTTGATTGTCTCATCCACGTCGACAGAGGCATGCAAAGCCCGCGCAAGAGGCGGGTTCTCGACAACCGGCACGTTGTTTGCGCGTCCGATTTCCCGGATCTTCAGCGCAACGTGATCGACGCCCTTGGCGACGCAGATGGGCGCCCCCATCTTGCCTGATTCGTAGGCCAATGCGACCGCGTAGTGCGTCGGGTTGGTGATAATCACTGCGGCCTTGGGGACAGCGGCCATCATGCGCTTACGGGATTTTTCTAATCTGATTTGTCTGAGTTGCTGCTTAACTATCGGATCGCCTTCACTTTGTTTGAATTCGTCCTTGAGCTCCTGGCGTGTCATCCGCAAGCGACGCATGCGGTCAAAATACTGCCAGCCATAATCGGCGATCGCGATCACGCCCAGAACTGACAGCGCCGCGACAAGGGCCTGGGCCATGAGGGACAGGGTCTCGAGCAGCAGCAGGCTGACCGGCAAGGTGATCATCGCCAGCAGCTCTTCCTTGCTGGGCCAGACGGTCATTCCGATCGCGATGGCGATTGCTGCCGTCTTGAACAGACCCTTGACGAAGTTCACGAGCGCCATCTTCCCGAACAGGCGCTTGAAGCCCTGCAACAGGCTCAATCGCTCGAGCTTGGGGGCAATCTTTTCGAGCGCGAAGACGGGCGGGTGCTGGACGAGATGCGACGCGATCGCGATGGCCATGAGCAGCGCGAACGGCACGCCAAGGGACATCAGCATCTCGAACCCCAGGTCGGTGGCAAGGTTCTCGACATTCTGGGGCGTGACCCGCATGTCGTGGGCACCTGCCAGAAAACCGGTCATGTAGCGCTTCAGCGACTCGGCCATCGCCGGGCCCCACATTGCCAGCCACGCGGTCGCTGCAGCCAGCACAAGCCAGGCGGCCACGTCCGCCGACTGGGTGACGTCACCCTTCTCCTCGGCTTGCTGGAGTTTGTATTGGGTAGGCTCTTCGGTTTTTTGACTGTCGTCTTTTTCCTCTGCCATCTCGGGTCAGCCCCTGTTACTGCGGCAGGAAGGGCTGAACCCGCGCGACGAAGTCATCGAGGAACCACATCATCATGGTGGATGTCGTCAGCGAGAGGATCACGAAGCCCGAGAGGATCGTCAGCGGCGTGACCAGGAAGAAGACCTGCAGCTGGGGCATCATGCGCGCCACCACGCCTGCGCCGCCATAGACGATCAAGCCGAACACGATGAACGGCGCCGCCATCTGCATGCCCACGAGGTACATCCCCGAGACCATGGTGATGGCCAGCTGCGCGAGATCGGACGTCGCCGGCATCTTTCCCGGCGGGAAGAGCGTGAAGGAATGGGCGATCCCGGCAATGAGCAGATGATGCAGGTCACCCATGAAGATCAGTGTGACGGCCAGGAGTGCCAGGAACAAGGCGATGAGTGCGCCCTGCGCACCCTGCGTCGGGTCGAGCCCCTGCGCGAAGGCAAGGCCTGTCTGCGTTGCGATGACGTTGCCTGCCACCTGCACGGCGCCCATCACAAGGCGCAACAGGAGACCAATGACGAGGCCCACGATCACTTCCGCGATCACGATGCCGGCCAGCATCGCCGGGCTGGTTCGAACGCCTGCGGGATAGAGACCGCCTACCAGCGGCACCAGGACGAGCGTCAGGCCCAGTGCCACCATGAGGCGCGCACGTGCGGGGATGGTGGCTTCGCCCAGCGCCGGCAGGGTCATCATCATGGCGCCCACACGGGCGAAGACCAGGATGAAGGCCAGGGTATCGGCTGGCAGCAGCTCCTGGATCGCACTCACCGACACGTGCCTGCCAGCCTTTCCATCAGGGCTTGATGATCATCTGGACAATCGTGTTCATCAGCCCCGACATGGTTGCCGCCATAAAGGGTAACAAAAGGATAATGGCCACGAAGATCGAAAGGATCTTGGGAACGAAGACGAGCGTCGCCTCCTGGATCTGGGTCAGCGCCTGAAGAAGGCCGACGCCCAGGCCCACCACAAGACCCACCAGCATGACCGGTGCCGTGAGCAGCACGAGAACCCACATGGACTCGCGTGCAAGGTCCAGCATTTCTGCTCCACCCATGAGACTACCCCTTCCCCTTTGGCTTGCGAGAGACTTTGCCTGCGCGTGCTGCGCTAGATCGGCATGCGCAGGATGTCCTGATAGGCGGCGATGACCTTGTCGCGGATTGCCACGACGGTCTCGAGCGACAACTCGGCGGCATTGACGGCGCTGACCACGTCGACGAGGTCGCCCTTACCCTGGACGAGGCTTGCGGCTTTCATCTCGGCAGCCTTGCCACTTGCGAGCGCGTCGTCGAGGACACCTCCCAGGATCTCGCCAAACGACGTCGATGCGCCGGCAGCGGCCGTGTCGCCAGCGCCTGCGCCCATTTTCGAGGCCTGCGCGTAGGCGTTGATTGCTGCGGGGTTCACGATACCAGACATCTATCCGTTCCTTCCAGGGCTCAGCGCCTGAGCAGATCGACGGTCCGCGAGAGCATGGTGCGCGTGTTGTCGATGACACTCAGATTGGCTTCGTAGGCGCGCTGTGCCTCGCGCATGTCCATCATTTCGATCAGGGAGCTGACATTGGGCAGCTTGACGTAGCCGCGGGCGTCGGCTGCGGGATGGCCAGGCATGTACTGCTCGCGGAAGTCTGACATGTCCTTGACAATCCGCTTGACGCGGATCGTTTCGGTGCGCGTTGCGGCGTCGAGTTCGGACTGGAAGACGGCAACCTTGCGGCGATACGGATCCTCGCCGGGCTTGGTGGCCGTCGAGGATGCATTGGCAAGGTTCTCGGCGATGACCCTCCAGCGCTCGGACTGGGCGCGCAAGCCGGAGGCGGCAATCAGCATCGACTTCATCATTTCCATGTCGGGCTCTCCGTGTTGGGCTTACTGCGGGCCGCTCAGCGCCGTGCGCCACATGCCGGTCATCTTCTTGTAGAGACCTGCGGCCTGCGCGTAGTTGATCTGGGTTTCAGACACCTTGAGCATCTGCTCCTCGAGCACCACCGCGTTGCCATCGGGCGAGGAACGGGAGTCCGGCGTGTCGACGGCCCGGCGGTTGCCGGAGACCAGCGATACAGGCTGGATGTGCATACGGCTCGTCGTCAGCAGACCGGATCCCGTCTCACCCGACAGCGTGGCTGCGAAGTCGTTGGCACGCAGGTCCTGCGGAACGAAGCCGGGCGTCGAGGCGTTGGCGATGTTGCGGGCCAGCACGGACTGGCGATCATTGAGCCAGCCCATCTGCTGCTGGATCATGCCGATCAAGGGTAAACTGCCGAAGCTCATGTCACCTGCCTTGCGGAGGATATGTTTTGCGTACGGCGCGCATTTTTTGCCTCTCAGGCTTAAGGGCGACTTAAGGCCCGGCGAAAATTTCTCCGGCAGAACCCGGGTTCCTGCGGCGGCCCCGAGGGTAGATTGCGCATAAAGATTTTCTTAACCGGGAAAATCCTGCCGGGCGTTTAGCCGGGCTTAAGGTTACGGTCCCATTCTCCAATCCTAACGGGAGCACCAGACGCAGCATGGATACCGCGAATTATCTCCAGTTTGGCGCCGCACTGATCTTCGTGCTCGGGCTCATCGGGGCGATCGCGCTCCTGCTGCGCACGGTCGGGGGGCTGCAGTTTGCGCAGCGCCGCCCGGGCGACCGGCGGCTCAGCGTGACCGAGTCCCTTCTCATCGATGCACGGCGGCGGGTGATCCTGGTGCGGCGTGACGACCAGGAATACCTGGTCCTGCTGTCGCCGCATGGCGATGTCGTGCTCGATGACGAGCTGAAGGTGAAGGATATTCCCGAGGCCCCGCTGTCGCATTCCACCTTTGTCACGATCAAGACGGAGCCTCGCCTGTGAGATTTGCCGGCCTCTTTCTCGTGCTGCTTCTCTGGATGGCGGATCCTGCTGCCGCGCAACAGGTGACCATCGACCTTGGGCAGGAAGGTGGCGGGTTCACGGAGCGCCTGATCCAGCTCGTCGCACTGATCACGATCCTGAGCATTGCGCCCTCGATCCTGATCATGGTGACAAGCTTCGTGCGCATCGTGGTGGTGCTGTCGCTGCTCAGAACGGCGATCGGCATCCAGCAGAGCCCGCCCAACAGCGTGATCATTTCGCTGGCGCTGTTCCTTACTGCTTTCATCATGGCGCCGACCTTCGAGCAGGCCTACAAGGATGGAATTGGCCCGCTGATGGAAGAGAAGATCGAGATGGGCGAGGCCTTCACCAAGACCACGGCGCCGCTGTCGGCGTTCATGCTGAAGCATGTGCGCGAGAGCGACCTGGAGCTGTTCTTCAAGCTGGCCAAGCAGAAACCGCCTGCCACGGCGGCGGAAACGCCGTTGCGTATCCTCATTCCGGCCTTCCTGATCAGCGAGCTGAGGCGGGCCTTCGAGATCGGCTTCCTGCTGTTCATTCCGTTCCTGATCATCGACATGGTGATCGCATCGCTGCTGATGGCCATGGGCATGATGATGCTGCCACCGGTCACGATCTCGCTTCCCTTCAAGCTGATCTTCTTCGTGCTGGTGGATGGCTGGGCGCTTGTTGCGGGCAGCCTGGTGCAGAGCTACGGCGGCGGATAGGGAAGAGCCGGCGGCTCAGGTTCCCGTGCGGGAGGCTGCCGGCATTGTTTCGGGGACAGCCAGGGCTGCGCGGCGCTCGGCCACGAGATGGTGGAGGCGTGCGGCGATGCGGGCTGGGCCGCGGCCGTCGAGGTTCATGCGGCCGGCGGCCGTCATAGCGCGGCGAAGCTCGGGGTCGTCGAGAACGTCTTCAACCGCGTCTGCGATCGATTTTTCGTCCACGGCGGCTGCGGGTCCGAGCGACACGCCCATGCCGGTGCGGGCGAAGGCTTCGGCCGAGACCTCATGATCGGCGTTCATGCACGCATAGAGCGCCGGCACGCCTGATGCGGCAAGGGTCCAGGCCTGCGGGCCGAAACTGATCACGGCGAGGTCTGCACCGGCAGCCAGGGTTGCAAGGTTGCCGGTATCGCGCAGGACGCCAAATTTCGGAAAGAGATCTTCGATGCGCCGCTCCAGGCCTTCCGGCGCGGCGGCGGGCAGGACAATTGTCACGCGCAGGCTGCGCTCGATGCCGCCAAGGGCATTTGTGGCCAGAAGCGTGAGGCCCTGGGGGTCCCTGCCGGCGAATGCGACGAGGACGTGCGGGGTCTTGTCCCTGCCCTGCCGGGCGGGTGCGTCCGGGGTTTCCATCGCGACCCACTCCCAACCGACGAAGGGTTCGCGCTCGGCGGTCGACCAATCGAGGCCGAAGACCTGGGGCAGCGGCGGATAGAAGGCTGCGTCTGCCACGAGGCGGCGGGCGCTGGTATCGTCGAGCACGGCGACCAGCGTGTCGGT
>JBEIFU010000111.1:0-8344 GCA_040382295.1 Alphaproteobacteria bacterium | reverse complement strand
CCTCCCGCGGGGCCGTGCTGGGCACCGGGACGGCGCAGGAGGTCATCGGCAGCATGGACCTCGTCAGCGAGATCGACCGCCTGAGCATCAACGCCGCCACCGTGCGCGAGCAGGAGGCCGCCCGGCTCCAGGCGTTCAACTTGGGGACGCAGGCCATGATGGCCGGGCAGTCGGCGCAGAACCTCATGGCGACGGCCGGGACGATCTACCCCGGCCTCGCGCTCGGGACCAGCCTCCTCGGCAGCGCCACCGACATCGGCTCCACCTGGGCGCGCAACCGGCGCATCGAGGAACTCCTCACGGGCGTCTCCACGGCGCGGATCTGACCCATGCCAACCGTCCCCACCACCTTCGTTCCACAGGTCGCGCCGCAGGCGCCCGGCGAGATCGGGCAGTTCCAGGCGCCCGGCGTGCAGCCGATGGAGAATCTCGCCGGGCCGCAGGTCGCCCGGTTCGGGCAGGCGATGACCGCCGCCGGCAACGCCGCCTTCCGGCTCGGCTCGGCAATCCAGGACGGGATCGATGACGCCACGACCAAGCAGGCCGACGTCCTCGCCCTGCGCGGCATGCAGCAGGTTTCCGACAGGTACATGGCGACCCTCGGGAGCCAATCGGAAAGCGACTTCGAGGCATCGATGGGGCAGTTGTCGCAGGCCGGGGCGGCTGCGATGGACACCCTGAAGAACGACACGCAGCGCAGCATGTTCGCGCCCATCCTCGCCCGGAACATGACCACGTTCCAGAGCCGGATGACGCAGCACCGAAACAGCCAGGTGCGCGTGTGGAACATCAACGAGGCGACGGCGCGCAGCGAGACGATGTCGGACATGGCCGTCGTGGCGTATTCACAGCGCAACCGGGTCAACCCGATGACCGGGCAGCCGTTCGGGACGGCCGACTTCGAGGTCAACCTTGGGGTAGCAATCAAGGAAGCGGAGAATGCCGCAAGCCTGACGGGCATCGCCGGCGACAGCGAGCAGATGGCGAAGATTCGCCAGACCGTCCGCGACAAGGTGGCGTCCGGGGTCGTGTCTAACCTCCTGGCCGAGAAGCAGTTCGCGGAGGCTGAGGCGTTCCTCGACTCCTTCGAGAAGCAGGCCGACCTTGACCCGAAGGTCCGCGAGTCGATCAGGTCCGGGATCGACAAGAACCGCCAGTTCACCGTGGTCGAGGAACTGACGTCCTCGATCATTCGCATGGGCTACCCGGCGTCCGATGCCGACCCGCAGACCTACCCGCGCCGCGAAAAGCCGGCCGGCGAGCCGCAGACGCTCCGGGAGGCTATGGACATCGCGGATGGCATCGAGGACATGGAGACTCGACGGGCCGTCCAGACTCGCCTGCGGGCCACCTACGCGCAGGAGGAGGCGATGTCGCAGGATGCGTACAACGACCTCCTGGACAGGACCGAGCAGGCGCAGGCGGCCGGGAACCCGCTCACGCCTGAGATGCTGGCTGGCCTGAAGCCCAAGGACTTCGCCCGCATCATGCGCGGCGAGCAGGCACGCACCGACGCGAACATCGAGTACCAACTCGCCGACAACCCCATGCTGGCGCAAGACCCCGCATGGATGCGCCAGAACATGAGCCGCATGTCGCTCGAACTGCGCACGAAGATCAGAGCCGAGCAGTCCAAGCCGCAGGCGGTGATCGAGGCGTCCTACGACACCGACATGCTGAAGCGGTCGCTGTTCGACGCCGGGCTCGGCGGGATGCTCGCATCGGACAAGCCGGAGGACAAGCGCGCCTACGTCACGCTGTCTGACAACGTCAAGAAGGCCATTTCGCGGGCGCAGACGCTGTCCGGCGGGAAGTTGAACGACACCCAGAAGCAGGACATCATCGACCGGGCGATCATGTTCCAAGGCACGGCCGAGACGAAACGGTCGCTGCTCGGCATGGATTTCCTGTGGCCGGACAAGTCCATCGACCTGCCGCTCGCCATGATGACGCCGGAACAGAAGCGCGAGATGGTGGCCGGCTCCGAGTTCGTCATGTACGGCGGGCAGCAGTACAAGATGGACCGCGTCATCGAGGTGCAGGAATACCTGCGCATGAACGGGATCGCGCAACCCACGCTGCGCGAGGTGCTTGAATACATCACCCTGAAGGACATGGCGAAGTGATCGAAGGCGACATCAACGAGCGGATGGCGCGGTTCGCGCCAAGCCAGAACGTGGACCCGGCGCTCGACGTCATCCGCCAGCGCCGTGGGCTGCTTCCGCCGTCCAGCGTGGCTCCGTCGTTCGCCGAGATGCCGGACATCGCGCAGCCAGAAGGACCGGACCCGATTGTTGACATGATGCTGGATCGCCGCAAGGAACGGCTCAACTCCACGCTGTACGGCGCCATGCGCGTTGACCCGGACCAGGCTGCACGCGCCCAGAAGTTGGCGCCGGACGTCGGCGTCGGCGCAGACATGGTCATGCGACACCTGCCCGACATGGAGCGGCAGGCGCGGCTCGCCGACATCGAGCGCCGCCGGCTCTACATGAACGACCCGGTGCTGTCGAACTTCCTTGAACAGAAGGAGTTCGCGGAGGTCGCGCATGATGACGTCGGCTCACTTTCCAAGGTCAAGGGTATTTTCGGAAGCATCGCGGAAATCCCGACTTCAGTGTCCGAAGGCTTCCGGCGCGGCATCGCCACCTACGAACTGGCCGGGCTGCTCGACAAGCAGCGCCAGCGCGGCGGCAGCGTTGACGTCATCGAGCAGGCGGCCATCGACTCGATCAATGAGGAGATCGCCGCGCTTGGGAAGGAAAGCGGATTCTGGGAAAGCGCGACGAACATCGTCACCCTGAACTTGGCGCAGGCGCCGGAGTACGTCGAGCCCATCGTGACCGGCGGCGTGGCCGGCGGCGCGGCCGGCGCGGCGCTCGGGCTTGGCGGCGGCCCGCTCGCGCCGGCAACGGTCCCGGTCGGCATGGCGACCGGAATCGGGCTTGGCCTGAAGGCTGGCGCCGTGACTGGAGCCTTCGAGGCGTCAAGGCGGCTGGAGACGGCACTGCTCTACGGGCAGGCACGTGAGGAAGGGCTCGATCACGACGCTGCCAACAAGGTGGCGCTCGCCGGCGGCGCGGTATCCGGGCTGCTGGAACTGGTCGGCGCCGGCATCGCCGGGAAGGCATATTCGCTGGCGGTCAAGCAGGTCATCCGGCGCAGCATGAATGAGGCGCTGAAGAACCGCACGAAGATGGCCGTGCTGAAGGAGGCCGGGCTCCTCTACGTCGGCGGCGGGCTTGGCGAAACGACCACCGAGGTGGCGCAGGAGATCGTCAACCAGACGGCCATCGAGGCCGGGAAGTTCATGCGCGACAAGCCCATGATCTTCAACGACCCAGAGGAGATGCAGGCGTTCGGCGACCGCTTGGTGGACACGGCCATCGAAACGGCCAAGGGCATGGCGCTCATCGGCCTGCCAGGTGCCGGCGTGCAGATTTACACCGGGACCCGCCGGGCCGCCAAGGCGGAGCGGCAGCAGGAAGTCATCCAGAGCCTTGTCGAGAACCGCAAGGAAAGCAAGTACGCCAACCGCGACCCGCAAGGATACGAACGCTTCCTCGCCGCGCAGTCCGAGGGTACGCCTGCCGAAACCATCTACATCGACGGCATGGTGGCCCAACAGGTGCTTGCCCAGAGCGGCGTGACCGTTGCCGAACTGGAACAGGTCATGCCCGGAATCCGCCAGCGCATCGTGGACGCTGTGGCGACGGGCGGAGACGTCACGATCCCGACCGCGCAGTTCGGGGCGCGGCTTGCGAACACCGACCTTGGGACGGCCATGCTGCCGCACGTTCGCCTGTCGCCTGATGCCATGAGCATGACCGAGGTGCAGGAGTTCAAGTCACGGATGCAGGATGAACGTCGGCTGGCGGACGAGGCGCTTCAGGCCGCCGAATCCGTGCGCGACACGTTCGTGTCCGAGGCACGCGCCGTCCGTGATTGGGCTCGCGAGCAGGCAATCGCCGCCGGTCAGGACGCCGACGCCGCAGACGTCGCCGCCTCGATGTACCAGGCGTTCGTCGTGACGCAGGCTGCGGAGCAGAACATGACGCCGGCGCAGTTCCAGGCTGCCCAGGGCGTGCGCGGCATCCAGGGCATCATCGGGGAGATGGCGCCGGCGGTGGCGCCGTTGGAGCAACCAGCCCAGTTCATGCCGTCCGGTGAACGCCGCACGGATACGCGTGAGTTCAAGGCGTGGAGCAAAGATGCGCAGGTAATTGCCAACGAGCAGAGCGAGGCGCATGAATTCACGACCGGGAAGCCAGTTGTCGTTGAAGCCTTGCATGGATCGACCGAGCGTGGCCTGCGGAGATTCGATGTCGGTCGCGCCGTAGAGGTGCCTGGGGCGATCTTCTTCACGAGCAATCCGGCAGTTGCCGAGCAGTACACGTATGAACGTGCCTACGGCGACATCATCAGCGACCAGCCGACTGGTGATGTCGTTCGCGCCTACGTGGCATTTGCCAACCCGATGGTCTATCAGCCCAAGGGCAAGGTGGTCGATGCCATCGAGATGGGTCGCGCCATCGAACAGGCCAAGGCCGCCGGCCATGACGGCATAATCATCAAAAACATCGATGACAGCATCGGCATGACCGGGGACATGGGCGACGTCTATGTCACCTGGAATCCGACCAGCATCAAGTCCGTGGACAATCGTGGAACTTGGTCGCGTGAGACGGCCAACATCTTTGAGCAGGCAGGCACGCAGCCTCGCCTGATGGCAGTCCACAACCTTTCTGCCGACAACCTCGTGTTTGCGGATCGCATGGGTGGATTGTCAGTCCCGTCAATCGGCGTAATCACGGAAGAACGCGGTGGCGTTGAGGGATTCGGGGAGATCACCCTGATTGGCACTCGGGAGATGGCGGACCCATACCTGTCCCGCGTGTTTGAGTCGGACGCCTACTCTGCCAGGTTCCCGCAGCCGGAGTGGCCCAAGGTGTCTGTCGCGAAGGCAGACAAGTTCGTCGCGCAGTTGCGAGATGTTGCACAGCGATATGACGAACGCGGCATCATTGCCGTCACGTTTGACCAAATGGTCAACAACCCCAACGCCAACAAGGTCGCGGAGGCGTGGCTGCGCTCTCCGGCAGTCATGGCCTTGTTCCTCGGCGAAAAGGGCATTGATGTGGCTCCGATCATGCGGGAGCGCAAGTCAAACACTGGCCTCGACTGGCCGGCGATTGAGGCGTTGCGACCGCTCTACGAGGCGGTGAACCAAGACCAGGCATACTCAGATGTCGAGGCTTCGCCGGAATTCATCGCGCTGCGCGAGGCGTTCGGAAACGCAGTGCGCCAGAAGTATGCAGGCGTGGAACTGCCGGAAGGATGGCTGGAGCGATGGGCCACCGATTTCAGCGGGACCATGCTGTCCAACCTTGGCCGCGACCTGCGGCAGCCGGAAACGCAGCGAGTCGATTCGTCTGCCACGCGAGATGCAATGGACGCGGCGCTCGACCCGTTCAAGGCGGAATACAAGTCATGGGTGGACACGAAGGTGCGTTCGCAATTCGGAGAGCCGTTTCTTCGCGTTGGCCGTGCGCGCAAGCCATACACGCTGCCGAACATCGTTGATGTGATGACGTCCGCGAAGGTGAAGGGCGAGGAGAAAGGCATGACTTTCGGCGTCGGCGCGACCCGTGCCGAAGTCGCCAAGGAATTCATGGATCTGGAGCAGATGCGCGAGGCTGCAAAGTCCGCAATCATTGATCCAGAGGAATATGGCAAGGTCAACAAGGAAACGAATGCTCTGCTGGAGGCATATCGAAATGCCGCCATCGAGTACACGACGCTGACGGATTGGAGAGGACAGACGGACACGTGGGCGGCACTTGACGGGTCAATGCGTGCGCTTGCGAACTACGGAAAGCGCAAGCGCAAGGATGCCGGGACGATGCGCGCTGCGCTGGCAAGGGAGGGATTCGCTGTCGAGAAAATGCCTCCGGCGCTAATCACCCAGGCCATCGAGGCAGCAAACGCGCTGTTCACGGCACCTGTTCCGTATTTCGAGGCGAAGCCACAGCGTGCCGTCAGGCTCGGTGAGTTTGCCGGTGCAGTCATTCCGTCCAATGTTGAGCAGGAAGTGCGCGACATTCTTGACAGGAATGGGCTGGCGTACATGACGTATATCGCCGGCGACGAGGCTGATCGCCAGCGTGCCGTCCGCGAAATGGCCCGGTCGCCAGAGGCGCGTGGGGAAGTGCTGTTCCAGTCACCCGTGGCGCCTGATTTCTATTCTGCGCTCGACCGCGAGGTGTCCATCATCGACGCCAAGGCGCTGACGGCTTCCGGCTGGAACGAGCGGTTCAAGGGGCTGATCTCCAAGGGCGCGATCAAGGCGGACGAACTCGAATGGTCCGGCCTCGCCGACTACCTGAAGATGCAGGAAGGCAAGGTGTCGAAGGCATCGGTGCTGGATTTCCTGCGCGGCAACGGTGTTCAGGTTGAACGAACATATCTCGGTCGTGCGGACAACATCATGGATCTTCGCAACGCGGAAGCGCGTGCGGAGATGGAATACGACGATGCCTTGGAGGCGGAGCGTGCCGCGCAGGCGCTGGATGAGGCGACATGGACTGCTGCCGACGCGGCCTTGACGGCTGCACGGCAGCGTGCCGTGGCGGCGAAAATGGCGCGGCAGGATGCCGAGCAGAGGAGTCCAGCCAAGTATGCGAAGTACACGCTCCCCGGCGGAACGAACTACCGCGAGGTGCTGCTGACGCTGCCGATTGACCAGGAGCGTCGCCGTGCCACGCAATCGAAGTACAACCAGTTGGTCGAATCCGGCGTGCCTCTCATCGAGGCGATGGAGCAGGCCCAGGAGGAGATGGCAAGGGAATTCAGTTCTCCGCACTGGGAACAGCCGAATGTCCTTGTCCACCTGCGACTCAACGACCGCGTTGACGCGGAAGGCAAGCGCGTTTTGTTCGTTGAGGAATTGCAGAGCGACTGGGGGCAGCAGGGAAAGAAGGTCGGATTCGACGATCCGATGGAGCGCGATGCTGCTCGTGCAGCATTGCCGGCAGAGGAAAGCCGGCTGGAAGAATTGACGCAGGCGTGGAATGCCAGCCGCATCAGCGATCCAGAGCGGGCGGCGTCGATCTACACGGAGGCAGAAGCGCAGCGCGGCATCGTTGAAAAACTGCAAGATGTGGCCTTTGGGCCACAGAAGATCCTTCGTGCGCCGTTCGTGGAAAATACGGACGGCTGGCTGAACCTTGGCTTGAAGCAGGTTCTGTTGGAGGCCGTGCGCGGCAACTATGACCGCGTGGCATTCGTCACCGGGCAACAGAGCGCGGATCGGTATGACCTAAGCAAGCAGGTCAGCCGGGTCGTGTATCAGGACAACTACGGCGGCGGCGTCGGCGTGAACTTGGAAGGTCCGCCGAGTGCTGGGCGGATCATTGCATACGACAAGCAGGATCGGCCGGTCCTGAACCAGCCAATCGAAAACCCTGCGGAACTTGAAAACTATGTCGGCAAGGAAGTCGCCCAGCGACTTCTGGACGCCCGGCCGCAGGCGGGAAACTATGCCGGCCTTGGTGCCAGGCAGCGCGAACTTTCTGGCCTTGATTTGCAGGTGGGCGGAAAGGGCATGGTCGAGTTCTACGACAAGATCGTGCCAATCGCGATGGGCAAGTTGCTGAAGAAGTACGGCGGCGGGAAGTTGGACAAGATCGCCATTGGCACTGGCGAAGCACGAGTGTTTAGCGGCAGCATTGTGTTCCCAAACTCCACGGCCACGGAAGATTTCTTGGTCGGCATCAGTGCAGATGGGCTCGATGAGTATGAATATTCCCAGACATCACCAACCCGAGTGACGTTTGCAAACATTCCAGAAACCGTTCTGGACATGTTCGAGTATCGCGCCGAGAACAATGGCGGGGAAGTTGCAAGTGCAATCGGCGCTCCCGGAATGACGCAGCAGGAAGAACAACCGTCATTTGCGGTCACGCCAGAAATGGTCAAGAAGTTGGAGTCCGGTCTGCCGCTGTTCCAGGCGGCGGCTGCGCCCGGCCCGCGTGGCGGCTTCGATGTACGGCGCATGATGGTCATGCTGACCAAGGCGTCCGACCGCACGACGCTCTGGCACGAGTTCGTCCACTTCTTCCTCCACATGTACACGGAGGCGGCGGTGTCGGGCCGCGCATCCGAGCGCCAACTGAACGACCTCGACCTGCTGCTGAAGTGGTTCAAGATCGTTGGCGAGACTCCTGCCGAGCGGCTTGCCACGTGGAGCGCGATGACGCTCGACCAGAAGCGCAAGCACCCCGAGGCGCTTACCTACAACGCGGAGATTTACGCCTTCGAGGGCAAGGCTCCCAGCGCCGAACTG
>JBEIFU010000110.1:0-8361 GCA_040382295.1 Alphaproteobacteria bacterium | reverse complement strand
CTTCAAGTGGTACAAGCAGTACTCGCCCCTTCGAAAGACAGTGGAACTCCAGCATGTTGGCGGCGCTGCACTCTATTTCCTGAGCGACCTGTCCGCTGGCGTCACCGGCGAGATCCACTACATCGACGCTGGCTTCAACGTAACCGGCATGCCTGGCGCACCCGAAATCAAGGCCCTCTTCGCGGGCGACCAAGGCGAATAGGGCAACTCACCCGTCATGGCCGGATCAGCCGCGGCCTGACAGAACCGCTTCCAAAGCGCCCATGCTCGCGAAGACACGCTCCGCACCCGCCGCAAGCAAATCGCGGGCTTGATCCGGATGGCAATGCGGAGCGCCCGTGAAACCCCAGACAGCCATGCCGGCGGCAACGCCAGCCCTGACGCCATTGATGCTATCCTCGATGACAACGCAGCGTGATCCATCTACGCCCAGCTGCCCTGCTGCCAGCAGGAACAGGTCCGGCGCAGGCTTGCCGTGCTCGACATCGTCTCCGGAAAAGACGCGGCCGTCGAATTCATCCCAAAGCCCAAGCGCCCTGACCTTCCCCTGCAGCTCCAGCCGAGGGCTGGAAGACGCAATCGCCTTGGCACCCCGAAACGCACGGGCAGCTTCGGATGCGCCGGCGACGGGCCTGATGTCCGACAGGATGCGCCGCGTGATCTCGGCACTCAATTGATCCATGAACCCGGAGGGAAGCGGCACACCGCGCTGCGCCATGTGGAACTCATTCAGGGCTTCACCCCAGCCCTTGACCGTAAGCCCTTGCAACCGGGCTCTGTGTTTGCCGCTGTCAAAAAAAAGCCCGATGCGCTGCAACGCATCGAGCTCCACTTCATGTGCGATCGTTTCTGAATCAATGAGGACACCGTCACAATCAAAAATGACAGCGTCCATCAATTGATCATCCCTCGCCCTTCTCGCCGCTCTCCTGCGGAATCTCCTTGCCAGTTGTCTGATCGACCACCTTCATGGAGAGCCGCACCTTGCCACGATCGTCGAAGCCCAGAAGCTTCACGAACACTTTGTCGCCTTCCTTCACCACATCAGTGGTCTTGGCGACCTTGCGCGGCGCAAGATGCGAGATGTGAACGAGACCGTCGCGTGCACCGAAGAAATTGACGAATGCACCGAAATCCATGGTCTTGACGACAGTACCCTCATAGATCTCGCCAACTTCCGGCTCAGCAACGATTGACTTGATCCACTTGAGCGCCGCGCGGATGGACTCGCCATTCGCCGAGGCAACCTTGACGGTGCCATCATCCTGAATGTCGATCTTTGCGCCAGTCTTCTCGACGATCTCACGGATGACCTTTCCGCCCGATCCGATGACTTCGCGGATCTTGTCTGTCGGGATCTTGATCACCTCGATGCGCGGGGCATGTTCGCCGAGCTCGGTCCTTGCACCGGTGAGGGCCTTCGCCATCTCGCCAAGGATATGCAACCGCCCATCCTTAGCCTGGCTGAGCGCCACCTTCATGATCTCCTCGGTGATGCCAGTGATCTTGATGTCCATCTGAAGCGACGTCACGCCATTGGACGTACCCGCCACCTTGAAGTCCATGTCGCCAAGGTGGTCTTCGTCACCCAGGATATCCGAGAGCACCGCAAACCGGCTTCCCTCCTTGATGAGACCCATGGCAATGCCCGCACATGGAGATTTGAGCGGCACGCCCGCATCCATCATCGCAAGTGAAGTACCGCACACGGTTGCCATCGACGACGAGCCGTTCGACTCCGTGATCTCGGAGACAGCACGGATCGTGTAAGGAAAACTTTCCTTTGCTGGCAGCAGCGGGTTGATCGCCCGCCAGGCAAGCTTTCCGTGGCCGATTTCGCGACGACCAGGACTACCCATGCGGCCAGTCTCGCCCACCGAGTAGGGAGGGAAATTGTAGTGCAGCATGAAATGCTGCTTGTACGTCCCCTCCAGCGAGTCGACATATTGTTCGTCCTCGCCCGTCCCAAGCGTGGTGACCACGAGGGCCTGGGTCTCGCCGCGCGTGAACAGCGCCGAGCCATGCGTTCGCGGCAGCACGCCAACCTCGGAAACAATTGGACGAACAGTCTTCGTGTCGCGCCCATCGATACGCCGACCCGTATCAAGAATGTCATTACGCACGATCGCAGCTTCAAGTTCCTTGAACTGGCCGCTGACCGTCAGCGCCGGGGCGGGCTTTCCCTCGCCCGTGAACTCGGCCATCACGCGCTTCTTCACCGCGTCGATCTTGGAGTAACGAACCTGCTTCTGCCGCTCGCCATAAGCCGCCCGCAGGTCTGATTCCGCGAACGCCTTGATCCTTGCGAACAGGGCACTGTGATCCGGCGGCGTGAAGTCGCGCGGATCCTTCGCGGCCTTCTCGGCAAGGCGGATAATGCCATTGATGACGGCCTGGAATGACCTGTGCCCGAACATGACGGCGCCCAGCATCACGTCTTCCGGCAGTTCCTTGGCCTCGGACTCAACCATCAGCACAGCGTCTGTTGTGCCAGCCACGACGAGGTCGAGCACGGACTCGGGCATCTTGTCGATGGGCGTATTCAGCACATATTCGCCGTTGATGTATCCGACGCGCGCAGCTCCGACAGGCCCCTGGAAAGGCACGCCCGAGAGCGTCAGCGCCGCCGAAACGGCAACCATCGCCAGGATATCAGGATCGTTTTCCAGGTCATGGCTGAGCACCGTCACAATGACTTGCGTATCGCAGCGATAGCCATCGACGAAAAGGGGACGGATCGGACGATCAATCAGCCGCGAGATAAGCGTCTCGCGCTCCGTCGGGCGCCCCTCGCGCTTGAAGTAGCCGCCAGGGATGCGACCAGCCGCGAAGGCCTTCTCCTGATAGTTCACGGTCAGCGGAAGGAAATCGATACCTTCCTTCGCCGCCTTGGAGGAGACCACCGTGGCAAGCACGCTGGTTTCACCAAGCGTCGCCAGCACAGCGCCGTCAGCCTGGCGTGCAATACGGCCGGTTTCGAGGACAAGCGTCTTGCCGCCCCAATCGATGTGTTCTCTATGAATGTCGAACATTCTGTTTCAGTCCTGAGTTTGCGGCCCGCCGGATTGCGGACAGCCTTCTCTGCTCTTCTTCTGCAGGGAAACGGGTTTGTGGAGGGTGGGATGTTGCTGCGCCCAAGGACGACAGCTCCGGAAGCGCAGGCCAACGGCGCGCGCTACCGGACAGGTCTGGGATTGGGCGAGGCGGGCGCCCCGTCCCGTTGATGAAATCATTCGGATTACCGGCGCAGGCCAAGCTTCGCGATGATCGAATCGTAACGCGCCTTGTCGGTCTTCTTGAGGTAATCCAGAAGCCGGCGGCGCTGCGAAACCATTTTGAGCAGGCCACGGCGCGAATGATTGTCCTTCACGTGGCTCTTGAAATGCTCTGTAAGGCCCGAGATCCGCTCGGACAGGACAGCCACCTGCACCTCGGGTGAACCTGTATCGCCGGGCTTCGTGGCATATTGCTTGACGATTTCCAGCTTGCGCTCTGCAGTCAACGACATCGGTGTGATCCCTCAATGTGAAAAGTTGAATACGCGTATCGGCTTCACCTCTCCAGTCTCGAAGACGGCAATCGCGACCGGATCGCCGGAACGGGTTCGACAATAGACAGGCGGCAGCTCTTTGACGCCGCTGTCATCAGCAACCCCTTCGGAAATGAAGAGACGACCGCGCGCCAGGATCCCCCGGCCCAGCCGAAGCTGGGAGGCCTCCTGGTCTGTGACGGCCAGTGCCGGGATGTCGTCCAGCACGGTCGCAAGCGGGCGGAGGCCACGCATGGTGGACCCGTCTCTACCAGATTCCTCCAGTTTTTCCAGCGTTATCGCATCCTGCAGGCCAAAGGGGCCCACGCGGGTCCGGGTTAACGTGGCCACATGGGCAAAACAGCCAAGCGCCCGGCCGATATCTCTCACAAAGGCTCTCACATAGGTCCCTTTGCCGCATGTCATGCTGAACACCGAATGGTCCCGGTCGGGCCGGGACACAACCTCGAGCCGAAAAATGTCGGTCTCTCGGGCATTCAGCGCCACCGCCTCCCCGCCCCGCGCCAGATCATAGGCACGCTGGCCATCGACGAGAATGGCTGAGAATGCGGGTGGC
Source organism: Alphaproteobacteria bacterium (assembly GCA_040382295.1). Taxonomy (GTDB): domain Bacteria; phylum Pseudomonadota; class Alphaproteobacteria; order Micropepsales; family Micropepsaceae; genus SZUA-430. The sequence goes on along the minus strand of JBEIFU010000110.1, from coordinate 4,255 downwards.
ACCTGCAGGACGCGACCAATGAACCCGGGAATTTGGGCCAGGATCTGCGCAGCCTCTGGCCTCAGCGCGCTCTCCCGCACCACTGGCCCCTCCCGGTCATCCGTTGTTGTCTCCTGCCCCCAGCGAACCGTGAAGCGATAGGACTTTCGCGCATCAACAAGGTAGGGAACGGTCTTGGTTGCCTCTCCCAACGCAAGCGGCAGCACGCCATCCGCCAGCGGGTCCAGTGTGCCAGCGTGTCCCGCCTTTGCGGCATTAAGCAGACGCCGGGCGATGGCCAGAGCCTTGGTTGAAGTGATACCGCTCGGCTTGTTCAGTACAAGCCAGCCATGGACAGGCTCACCCTTGCGCTTCGCCATCGCCACCGTCATCCGGCCTCAGGTCGCGCGCCACCCGCTCTGATCTGAGCAATTCCTCGATGTGATGCGCCTCATCAAACGATCGGTCTGCGACAAAGGTCAGCGCAGGCGCATGCCGCAATTGGAGGGCCTTGGCAACCAGCGACCGTAGATGGGGCGACGTTCGATTGAGCGCCTCGAGGACTGGCTCAAGCTGCCCGCCGCCAAGAGGCATGGCGAAAGCTGTGGCATTCTTGAGGTCAGGGCTCACGCGAACCTCCGACACTGTCACCGAGACACCAGCCAGCCCCGGATCCCTCAGTTCACCGCGCATCAGGATCCCGGCGAGGATATGGCGAATTTCCTCGCCAACGCGAAGCTGCCGTTGGCTTCGCCCTTGCGACTGTGATGGTCTGGGTGACTTGCGAGCCATGTTGACCAGGGTCCTGATGGCGCCGCCGCACCAACCAGGGGTGCGCCGGGCCGGGATGAACTAGAGCGTTCGCTTGATGGTTTCCACCTCGAAGCACTCGATAAGGTCGCCCTTTTGGATGTCCTGGTAGTTCTCGAATGCCATGCCGCACTCTTGCCCGACCACAACCTCCTTCACCTCGTCCTTGAAACGCTTGAGCGTGGACAGTGTTCCTTCATGAATGACCACATTGTCCCGCAGCAACCGCACTTTGTTACCACGCAGGACCTTGCCCTCGGTAATCCGGCATCCGGCAACCTTTCCGATCTTCGTGATGTTGAAGACCTCGAGGATCTCGGCATAGCCCAGGAAGTTTTCACGCAGCGTCGGCGACAGAAGCCCCGACATTGCAGCTTTGATATCGTCAATGATGTTGTAGATGATCGAGTAATACCGGATCTCGACACCATCACGCTTGGCCATGTCACGCGCTTCCGCTGTGGCACGCACATTGAAAGCAATGATGGGTGCGCCTGAGGCGCGCGCCAGGATGATGTCACTTTGCGTGACACCGCCCACACCGGCATGCAGCACCTGCGCCTTCACTTCCGAAGTCGACAGCTGGGAGAGGGCCGCCGAGATGGCCTCCACCGAGCCCTGGACATCTGACTTGACAACAAGCGGCAGGATCTTCGCCTCGCCTTGCCCCTTGGCGGCAAGAACCTGGTCGAGCGAAGCGCGACCAACCGAACGCGACCGCAACTCCTTCTTCTTCCGAGCCCGGAAATCGGCAACTTCTCGGGCACGACCCTCACTATCCACCACTGCAAAGTCATCCCCTGCTTCCGGCGGAGCAGACAGGCCAAGGATCTCGACAGGCTCGGAGGGACCAGCACTCTGCACCTGGGAACCACGCTCGTTCACAAGCGCCCGCACGCGGCCCCACTCTGCGCCCGCAACGACAATGTCGCCAACCTTGATGGTCCCGCGCTGGACCAGGACCGTCGCAACAGGTCCTCGGCCCTTGTCCAGCTTCGCCTCGACGATCGCACCGGAAGCGGCCCGATTGGGATTGGCCTTGAGGTCAAGAACTTCCGCCTGGAGGAGGATCGCCTCTTCGAGCTTGTCGAGATTTATCTTCTTTGTCGCAGATACCTCGACGGACAGGGTGTCACCACCCATGGCTTCGAGGACAATCTCGTGGCTCAGCAATTCGGTACGCACGCGGTCAGGCTGGCAGCCAGGCTTGTCGATCTTGTTGATCGCAACGATGATTGGAACCTTGGCAGCCTTGGCATGATTGATTGCCTCGATGGTCTGCGGCATCACACCGTCATCCGCTGCAACGACAAGAACCACGATGTCCGTGACCTTGGCACCACGTGCACGCATCGCAGTGAAAGCAGCGTGGCCCGGCGTATCGAGGAAGGTGATCTTCTGCTTGGACGGCAGCGTCACCTGATAGGCGCCGATGTGCTGCGTTATCCCGCCCGCTTCGCCAGCCGCGACGTCTGTCTGGCGCAATGCATCCAGCAATGAGGTCTTGCCATGGTCCACATGGCCCATGATCGTCACCACCGGCGCACGCGACACCAGCACTTCGTTGGTATCGTCTTCACCAGCAAGACCTTCAAGGACATCCGACTCGGCAACGCGCTTGACCGTGTGCCCGAATTCTTCTGCAATCAGCTGGGCGGTATCCGCGTCGAGCGACGTATTGATCGTCACCATCTGTCCCTGCTTCATGAGGGACTTGATGATATCAACAGCGCGTGTGGCCATTCGGTTGGCGAGTTCCTGAACAGTGATGGCCTCGGGGATAATGACATCACGAACGATCTTCTGCGGTGCATCCCCAGCACCCTTGATCCCGAGCTGGGCGCGCTGAGCACGCTGTACATGCCGCTTGTAGGCGGCGATCGACCGGACGCGCTCCTGCTCGTCAAGCGCCGTCACAACTGATAATTTCCCCGTACGCCGCTCATCGCCGCCCTTGCGCGGCGCAGACGCAGGCTTCGCCGGCGCACCCTTGCCTCCAGCACGGCGGCGACCGTCATCCTCTTCGCCAGATGCGGGTCGGCGCACTGCACCGACAGGCGCTCCGCCCGGAGCCCCCGCCCCACTACGCCCACCCGGTGGAAAAGCGGCTGGCCTGCCGCCAGCTCCCGAAGAGGGACCTCCGGCTGGACGCGGGCCCGCGCCGGGCGATGCCGGACGAACACCCGGGGCACCGGCCGGCCGTGCTGAGCGTGGCGGCGAGGATGCTGGCCCGCGGAACGCCGGCTTGGCTGCTGGCCCTACGGGTGCATCTTCGGCAGGCTCGGCGCGACGCCTCGCCTCGACATCAAGTTTGCGGCGAGCCTCCTCATCTGCGACGCGTCGGCCGTCCTCCTCGGCTTTGAGCCGCGCAGTGGCTTCACGCTCGAGAGCGAGACGCTCCTCTTCCTCGGCCCGACGTTTAGCCGCTTCCTGGGCACGTCGGCGCTCCTCTTCTTCCGCAACGCGCGCATCTTTCAAGGCGCGCTGCCGAGCTTCTTTCTCTTCCTCGGTAAGCGTACGAAGCACCATTCCACCCTGCTTGGGCTGAATCGGGGCAGGCTTCGACACCTTCGGCGGCGGAGCAACGGAAGCATCCGCAGACTTGGCAGGCTCGCTCGATGACGGAGCAGCCTTGCCTTGATCCGCTTTGCCGGCAGGTCGCACAACGGTCGGGCGTTTGATTTCGACGACGACAGCCTTTGAGCGTCCATGGCTGAATGCCTGGCGGACAACGCCCGTTTCCGGGCGCTTCACAGACAGGGTTTTGGGCGCACCAGAGGCATGCAGTGTCTTGTCGCCATCTGGAGTCTTGTTGTCAGTCATGCGCGCCTTTTAATCCCTTGCAGTGAGAATTTTGAACAATCACGCCTCAACGCCGCCGGCCTCGCGGTGCGAAGCCACGTCCCATTCGGCTGGACACAACACGCGGAAGCCGCCAAGCCGCTCTGCCTCGGACAAAAACCGATCAGCCAGTGCGCCTTTGCTCAGACAGCTATGTACCACGTTTTCTCGACCGAGCGCCACGCCGATTTCCTGATCTGACAGGCAGCCCACAATGCGAATTTCGCGGTTTCGCTTGACCAGGCCAATAAGCTTGCCGCGATCGGCACCGCCGGAATTGGACGCTTCCACCAAAGCGGCGACGCGCTCCGGATGGCCACGCAGCATTGGCTCGACTTTGGCAAAGCCCATGGTCAACATCCCGGCACGTCGGGCAAGACCCAGAAGATCGCAAAGACGGGCGACGATCAGCGCCTCCACCTGCGCGGCCAGATCGGAGTGCACCGTCAGCTTGGCCCTGAAAGCCCGCGAGAAGAGGTCACGGTCGACAGCTCTCTGAATGTCCTCGCAACGCGATGTAACCCAGACGCCGCGACCAGGAAGTTTCTGCGCCACGTCAGGGGTAACCCGCCCATCCGGATCCACAACGAACCGGACCATTCGATCTGGCGTAAGCGTCTCGCCG
>JBEIFU010000109.1:0-8478 GCA_040382295.1 Alphaproteobacteria bacterium | reverse complement strand
TGGCGGGCCCTCTCCAGCATGGGAAGCGAAACATCGACGCCTGTTGGAATGCTTCCCCTGTCGGCGAGGGCGATGGTTGTGTCGCCGCAACCGCAGCCGATGTCGAGGATATGCTCGCCGGGCCTGGCGGCCAGGATCGAGAGAAGGCGGCTCGAAACCGGAGCCAGCATGGCGTCGAGGCGCTCCTGCGCCGTGACCCATTTGCGTCCTGCGACGCCGTTCCAGTATTCGACCTGATCAGCGTTGGCCTGCGTCGTTGTCATTCGGCAGCGCTCCGATTGTGCCAGGGAGGTTAGGTGAGTGCGGTGTCAAATAGAAGGGGTGCAACGTCAATCATTGGCATGCCATCTCTGCTCTGCGCGATCCAAAAGAAGTTGTCTGGAGTGCAGTCTCGGGGTAGGCAGACCTCGGGAAAGCTCCTCCTGCATTTCATCGGTTTCCACAGTCTCTCATGTCACGTCTCATCAGCCAATCCGTGGGTATGGCCACGCGTGTCGTCAGCCGGGTGCGTCGGCTTACCCGGGTCGGGCGTTGGCCACTTACCTTGGGCGTTCGCGCGGTTGTGCTGGATGATGAAGGGCAGGTGATGCTGGTCCGTCATACCTATGCGCCGGGTTGGCATTTTCCGGGCGGCGGGGTCGACCAGCGTGAAACGCTGTCACAGGCGGCCGCGCGCGAACTGCGCGAGGAGGCCTTGCTTGCCGTGCGTGGCGAGCCAACGTTTTTCGGCATGTATCTGAGCCTGACTGACAACAAATCGGACCATATCGGTGTGTTCGTGGTGAGGCATTTCGAACAGGTTACCGGGCGCATGCGGACGCTCGAGATTGCCGAGGCGCGTTTCTTTCCCGTGACCGCGTTGCCGAAGGGCACTACAGGTGGAACACGGCGGCGGCTTGAGGAAATCCTCGTTGGTGTTCCGCGATCTGCTGCGTGGTAGCTCCTACCACGCCTTCTCCAGGATCTGAATTACCTGCGCGGGCGACGAAATCTCGCGCGGGTTGGTGCGCACCACAGGATGCGTGGCTGCTTCCTGTGCAATGGCATCCAGGCTTTTTCTTTCAATGCCTACGTCGCGCAGGCGAGAGGGAAGTGCCAGATCACCGACAAGTTCAGCCACGGCGTCGGCGGCCGTCATGCCGGGCCGGCCCAGCGCTTCGCTTATCAACTTCTGGCGTTCTGCCGTCACAGGTTCGTTCCATCGCAGCACATGCGGGAGGATGACGCAGCTTGCATAGCCGTGGTGAATGCCGAATCTGCCACCTAGAATATATCCGATGCCATGGCTGGCGCCTGTACCTGTCGTGTAGCACGCTGCGCAGGCGAGGTGGGCTGCGATCTGGCTTTGCATGCGCGCGTCCGGGTCGCCGGGGACCAGTTTTGTCCGTCGCAATGACATGGAGAAGATCCTCAATGCCTGCAACAGGCTTGCATCAGCGTAAGGATTGGCTTGACGGGACAGTATGCCTTCACAGCAATGGTCGACGGCGCGGATTGCGCTTGAGAGCCATAGCCACTCCGGTGTCAGGGCGCCAATTGCCGGATCGTAGATGACACTGACAGGTATGAGGGCTGGAGCTGAGAAGCTGACCTTGATGCCCCGCGTCTCGACCGTGCCGCCGCCGGCTGGGGTTGCCTCGGCACCTGATAACGTCGTGGGGATGGCGATCTGCCTGATCCAGGGCCCTGGAGGGCCTTCCGGTGTGGTACCGTGCGTGCGCAACTCATCCGCTGTCGTTGCCTTCCAGGCGAGGCCCAGTTGCACGATCTTAAGGGCGTCGATGATGGAGCCACCGCCGCAGCTGACGAGAAGATCGGCGCGGGCCCGCCTTGCTTCTTCCAAAGCTGCCAGGACACTCTGAAGCTGCGTGTGTTCAGCAATTCCGTCGAATACGGCGATGCAGCGGTTGCCGAGGGCGCTGGCGAGGATCGAGACTGCACTGGTCTGACGGTGCAGGCTGCGGGAGGTGGTGAGGAAGACGCGTTGGGCGCCGATGCGGTCCACCTCCATCCCGAGCGCATCGCGGACGGATGCACCGAAATGCACCCGTTCCTGCAATTGAGACTGCCATGTGAACGGCTTGTTCAAACCGGATCCCATCCAAACACGGACACGGTTGCGCCGGTGTCGTACATCATTGGCTTCATGGCCGGGAAAGCATGGTTGCAGATGGTCTCTGGTGTCCAGCCTTCCATGCGCGTCATGCCTCGGACAGGCCTAGACTGGGACATCAGGAAGATCTCGTTGCCGCGCGCCACGAAGACCTGGCCTGTCACGTCCCTTGCCTGCGGTGCGATGAGCGCTATGGCAAGCTTTGCGACCTGGTCGGCCCGCATGTGGTTGCGCATGCGCTCGACGCGCTTTGCGGAAGCTTCGTCCTTGACCGGAATTGTCGCGATCATGCGCGACCAGGCGAAGGGAGCAATGATGTTCGAGCGGACGTTCTTCTGTGCACCTTCCATCGCGATGATGCGCGAGAGGCCGGCGACGCCCATCTTGGCAGCGGCATAATTTGCCTGACCGATGTTGCCGATGATGCCGCTGGTCGAGGTGAACAGGACGTAGGCGCCGTCCTGCTGCTCGCGGAAGTGTTCGATGGATGCGCGGCAGACATTATAGGCGCCGTTCAGATGGACATCGATCACCATGTCCCAGTCTGCGTCGGACATCTTGTGGAACATGGTGTCCCTGAGGATACCGGCCGGATTGATGACGGCATGAAGTCCGCCGAAGGTGTCTCTGGCCTGTTCGATCATTCGCTTGACGCCCGGGCGGCTGGTTATGGAGTCCGAGTTCGAGACGGCTTTTCCTCCAGAAGCGACGATCTCTCGCGCCACGGTTTCTGCGGGGCCGGCCGAGCCTTCATCGCCGCCGGCCACGCTGCCACCCAGGTCGTTCACGACGACGCTGGCGCCTTCGCTCGCAGCCAAAAGTGCACATTCCTTGCCGATGCCGTTTGCCCCGCCTGTAACCAAGACGACCTTGCCGTCCAGCATGCCCATTCGCGTTCCCTCCCGGTTCTGGTGATGACGATGGGCACGTTAGCGAGCGGCAAACATTGATTCCAGCCCCAAAACGGGTTTGTCTTTTGCGAGGGTGGGCGCTATTGCCTGTGCCGGTTTTCATCGCAGGAGGCGGTGTCATGAAGATCAGTGGCTGGATGGAACGGGTCGAAGAGATGCTCGGCCTCGAGCGTGGCCACGCCTCGGATCGCAAGCGTCATGTTCTCAAGCATGTGTCGGATCGAACCGTTATCTCTCGCGATCTGTCGCATGAACAGGCTGGAAGGGAGACTTTTGGCCAGTGGCTTGCCGACCGTGTGGCAGAGTTCGGAGGGTCATGGTCATTCATTTCGCTGTTCATGTTCGTCCTCGTTGCCTGGACTGTGACGAACACCTATTTGCTGGTGACAGGAGCCTTTGATCCTTACCCCTTCATCTTCCTGAACCTGCTGCTGTCGATGCTCGCGGCGCTCCAGGCACCCATCATCATGATGGCGCAGAACCGGCAGTCGGCAAAAGACCGGGACGCCGCGCTTCACGACTATGAGGTCAACCTGAAAGCCGAACTCGAGATCATGGCGCTGCACGAGAAGGTCGACCAATTGCAGTCGCAGATGCTGCTCCAAATGCTGCAGAAGCAGGAGGAGCTGCACAAGATCCTTGTCGATATCAGGAACGGAAGTGTCGGGCGGGCCCTGCCATGATCAGACCGGAGGGACCAAAGGACGGGCCCCAGGTCGAGGCGCTGGTCGCCGAGGCGTTCGGGCCGGGACGTCACGCGAAGACGGCCTATCGGTTGCGTGAGGGTGTTCCGCCCCTCCTCGAGCTCTGCCATGTGCTCGAGATCGAAGCCAGGATTGCCGGGACCGTCCGGTACTGGCCTGTAGCGATCGGTGGGGTGGGGGCGATCATGCTAGGCCCCATTGCTGTCAGGCGTGACCTGCAGGGACAGGGCTTTGCCCTGCAACTCATGGAGGCAAGCCTTGCCCGCGCCAAGGCGCTGGGGCACAGGATCGTGGTCCTGGTCGGGGATGAGAGCTATTATGCGCGGGCCGGCTTTGCGAGGATCCAGCCGGTGGGGCGCGTCACGCTTCCAGGTCCGGTTGATTTGGCACGCCTCCTTGGTCTTGAGCTGCAGCCAGGTGCTCTTGCCTCTGTTTCAGGCGAGATCCGAAAGCATGGTGTCACCGAGCAGGTCTACGCGGCCGGAGCGCCTCTAGCGGCCCTCGCGGTGCCATCCGGCCAGTAGGCCTCCAACCACAAGGAGCAGCGCAAGCGCTGGATGCAACAGTGGCGTCTGGCGTGTGGCGCTGACGGCAAAAGCCTCGTTGGCCTGCAGGCCGATCCAACCGCTGCCCGCTGCATTGCGGCCCGGTCGTGTGCGTCTGATCTGCGGTATGCCGTCCTTCGAGATCCAGCTGATGCCGCCCTGGTTTGCGGTAACAAATGGCTTCAGCGCGGCTGCTGTTGCGCGTACGTCAGAGAGCTCCTTGGGGTTCAGCGGCCCGGCGGCAGCGACGGCAGAGAGGTTTGCATCCCGGAGGCGATAGAGGCCCAGTTCCTCGGCCTTCAGTGTTCCCGAGAAAGTCCCCCCTTCAGCTGTGGTCAGGGTGACTGTTTCCTTACGACCGGATGGGAAGGTTACCTCGACGCGCGATGCCGTGTCAGACATTGTTCGGCGCGTGATCGTGAGGCGGGTGCCGCTGATCGAGCCGTGCAGTCTTTCTTCCTCGAGGTCCGGTTCCTGCATCAGCCAGTGTGCCAGTCGCCGCAGGAGTTCAGCCTGTGGACCGCCTCCCTCGAAGTTTCGGGTCCAGAGCCAGGCGTGATCGGACAACAGCAAGGCGACCCGACCCTGGTCAACCCGGTTCAGCACCAGCAACGGCTTGTCCCCGGGGCCGTTCATCAGTGTCTGTCCGCGAAGCACGGATGACTGGATCAGGCGGAACCAGCGACCCCATGTTGGTGCGGTAGCGGCTGTGTTGGCACCGGGGAGACCCGTGGTGACGGGATGCTTCAGGCCCTGGTCGGTGAGCCGTGGCCGGTATCCCTGCTCGATCACGGCATCCTGCGGTTCGGCCGGCAGGACCGATGAGACCGGTGACTGGTAGATGCTGTAGGGCGAAGCAAACTCGGGTCCGGACGTTACAAGCAGTGCGCCACCATTTCGAACATAGCGGGCAATGTTCTCATAGTAGATGAGCGGAAGAATGCCGCGACGCTGGTACCGGTCGAAGATGATGAGATTGAACTCGCCCAGTTTGCTGTCGAACAATTCGCTGGTGGGAAAGGCGATCAGTGATAGCTCGTTGTTTGGCGTGCCATCCTGCTTCTCGAGCGGGCGAAGAATGGTGAAGTGGACCAGGGACACTGATGGATCCGCCTTCAGAAGGTTTCGGAGTGTTCGCTGACCTGCATGCGGTTCTCCGGATACGAGCAGCACCTTGAGTTGGTCCCTGATGCCCGTGGCAACGATCGCAGCGCGATTGTTCAAGAGGGTGAGTTCATCCGGCCCCTTGTCTGCTGCGAACTCGATCACGTTCTCGCCGCCGTGCGGCAGTCTCAGATCGATCGATGTTTCCTTTCCTGACTCTGCCCTCAGCGTGTCAACCCGCTTGCCATCTATGCGGATTTCCACTTCTGCTGGCGGGGCCCGTTCGTTTCCGAAATCGTCGACGCGCAACGTGAAGCGGATGGGTTCGTTGACAATTCCAAAGCGTGGCGCGTGGATGATGGTGAGCTTGCGGTCGCGCTCGTCGGGTGCACCCGTCAGAAGCGCATGAACGGGGTAGCCCATCCGTACAGCGGAGGCCCTTGGCACGTCGTGCACCTGTCCGTCGGTGACGAGTATGGCGCCTCCTATGCGATCCAGCGGTACGTCTGCGAGGGCTTCGCGCATCGGTTCCAGGAGGCGCGTGCCGCCATCCGAGGCCTTTACCTGGTTCCCGGTCACGGTGACGACACGGACTTCGAGGTCCTTCGTCGTGGCGAGCCTTTCCCTGAGGGCTTTGACTGTCTCGGTGACACTTCGGGACCTGTCGCCGATGGTCTGGCTCTGCGATTGGTCTGCCACGATGACGGCGACGTCCGGCAGGCTCTTGCGTTCTTCCTCGATGACCGACGGGTTGGCCAGGATCAGTAGTGCACCAGCGGTTGCAATCGTGCGCCAAACGATGCCCGGGGCTTGCAGCAAAGCCCCGGCACCCAGAAGCGCGACCGCGAGTGCGGTCAGCGCCAGAAGGACGAGATCCGAAACATGGGGCGCAAAGACGATATCAATCGCCATCTTGATCCTGCCCCAGGCGCTCGAGGATATGTGGCACGTGAACGAGGTCTGCCTTGTAGTTGCCTGTCAATGCATACATCACAAGGTTGACACCGAAGCGTCTTGCCATCTCACGCTGGCGCTCTCCTCCGGGGACGATGGCGGCCAGTGGACGGCCCTGAAGGTCTTCGGCCCACGCGGCGGCCCAGTCTGCTCCTCCGATGATGATGGGTGATACGCCGTCGGACGCTGTCGTTGTTGAGCCGCCGTCCGGAGACTTCTGGCTGGTTTCGATCCAGATGCGACCGGATGACCACCGCCCGGGGAAGTCCTCGAGCAGGTAAAAGGTGCGCCCGAGAATGTGGTTCTTCGTCAATGGTTCCAGCAGAGGTATGTCGAGACCCGCCAGAAGTCGCCGCAGGATTGCGGTGCCCTGCGGCGCGCTTCCGGTTCCCATTGGCAGGCCGGTTCCCTGGTCCCTCGTGTCGAAAAGGATCGTTCCGCCGTTCCGCATGAAGGCGTCGATCCTGGCGAGAGCTTCTCCGGAGAGCGCGGTCTGTGCCGGCGTGATCGGCCAGTAGAGTAGGGGGAAGAACGCGAGCTCGTCCGTCTCGACATCGACACCGACCGGATCAGCGGGTTCGACGGCAGTGCGCTCGATCAGAACGCGGGTCAGGCCTTGCAGGCCGGACTTGCTCATGGCGTCGACCTGCGGATCGCCCGTCTGCACGTAGGCCAACCTGAATTGCAGGGAGGCCTTTAGCGCGACTGCATCATTGGCGTGGGCCTCGCCATTTGCGACGAGGAGACCTGCGCTGATCGAGGCGCCAGCGACGAGGGTGACGATGGCTGAGGTGCGCGCGCCGAACGCTGGGAGAGGCAGAAGTCCCCTGAGCACATATCCAATCAGGAGGTCAGCCAGAACCAACGCGATTGCGAGGACCATAATGTCGTACTTCAAGGCGGCCGCCTGCTTGAGGCCGTACTCTGCCATGCCGATGTTCTTGGGCAGGGACGGTAGAGGCTGGAGCCTGGCGTCTGGCCTGAACAGGTTGAAGGCGCGACGGCCGCTTCCGTCGCCGTAGAAGCCCGGTGGATGTTTCGGGCTTGCTTCTGCGGTGTCCAGATCGCCTTGACGCAATGGGAGCGCTGCTGGCGCGGGCGGGCCCAGCCTGCCGAACCCATCGAGGCTGTCTATGGGCGACAGCAGGTCGCTTGCGGCGGCACCTGTTGGCGTCCCCGATATTCCGGCGGAGAGGGCAATGGTTCGCCGCAGCATGTCGACGTAGAGGCCCGACATGGGCAGGTTCGACCATCCCGTGTTGGCCGTTACGTGGAAGAGGATGATCCATCCCTTGCCTTGAGGCGTCGCCGTCACGAGAGGTGTTCCGTCGTCCAGCTGCGCCCATGTCCTGTGATCGATCCCTGCGCTGGGATCGGTCAGGACCTGACGGTTCACAGAAATGTCTGCCGGAATGTCGAGGCCCTGAAAGGGGCTTTCCTCGGGCCAGGCTGCCAGCGATTGTGGTTTCTCCCATGACATAGCGGAACCCATCAGGCGCCCGCCACTGCGCAGGCGACCCGGGATCAAGTCATCCGTCTTTGCGGCCATTCGTGGGCCCGCGAACCGCACGAGCACGCCTCCCCGATCGATCCAGTCAGCGACGCGCTTGCGATCATCGCCAACCAGCTGGCCAACGTCGGCCAGCATGAGGACCGACAGACCGGACTGAACAAGCTCGGCGATCGTTCCCTTGTGTATCTCGGCGTAAGGCTGCAGGGCGCGGTCGAGGAAAAACACGTCGGACAGCAGAGGTTGGGCGGCGTCGACGGATTGCCCCGAGATGAGGCCGACTGGCCTGCGACGCCAGCGTTCGTCAACGAGGATGGTGCTGCCGGCGGAAGCGCGATTGACGATTTCGATGCGGGCGAGGTCGTTTCGCAACTCTGTCGCCAGATCGAGGGCGACCTTTGTTTCGGTCTCACCACGCTTCAGGGTGAAGTCGCGGGACGCGAGGAACCTTCCCCTGGAACCGCTTGCCTTGAGGGTTCCTTCGACCTCGCCGCCAGCGGAGGCCCTGATTACACGGAACACGAGTGCGCTGCCTTCGACCCGTGGCTGGGTCAGCGCCAGCGGCGTGTTTGCATCGCTGTCTGTCAGGATGCGCAGGTCACCGAGGCTTTCAAGTCTGGATAAGAACTCACCCAGG
>JBEIFU010000108.1:0-8515 GCA_040382295.1 Alphaproteobacteria bacterium | reverse complement strand
ATACCAAATCCTCTGAGGCGTGACTCGTTTGGGATTCCCGAAGCAGCGAACATGTGAATCATGGGTGGCGAACGGGGGGATGTTCGCCATGCCGATTGCACTGAGAACGGATTTCGACGCTGACACGTGCCGCCTTGCGGCGAAACGATCGAAGGATGGCCCGCAGGCGCGGCGGCTTCTGGCGCTTGCCGCGATCTACGAAGGAGCGTCGCGCGGCGAAGCAGCTCGCATCGGCGGCGTGACCGTGCAGATCGTCCGCGACTGGGTTGTGAAGTTCAACGCCCATGGGCCCGCCGGCCTGATCGACCGCAAGGCTCCCGGCCCGACGGCGCGATTGACCGACGAGCACCGCAGGATGCTGGCCGATCTGATCGAGACCGGCCCCACCCCGGCTATCCACGGGGTCGTACGCTGGCGTCTCGTGGACCTCTGCCAATGGATATGGGACACGTTCCGAGTGAGGGTCGCCAAGCAGACCCTGAGCCGGGAGCTGCGCGCCATGGGCTATCGCAAGCTCTCAGCCCGCCCTCGCCATCATGCTCAGGACACCGGGGCGATCGACGTTTTTAAAAAGACTTCCCAGCCCGCCTGGCGCAGATCGCGCGCGAGAAGGGCATCGCCCTCGACGCTTTAGAACTCTGGTTCGCTGACGAGGCCCGGATCGGCCAGAAGAACAAGATCACGCGGCGCTGGGCCAGACGCGGGACACGACCCTGCGCCCCTCACGATCAGCGCACCGCCTCCACCTACATCTTCGGAGCAATCTGCCCGCACGACGGCAAGGGCGCAGCACTCGTCCTGCCCCGCTGCAATACCGAGGCGATGACCCTGCACCTTGCCGAAATCGCGAGCGAGATCGCGCCGGGCAAGCACGCGGTCCTTCTCCTCGACCAGGCCGGATGGCATCTGTCGCGCAACCTTGTCGTGCCCGCGACCATCACGATCATGCCGCTCCCACCCAAGTGCCCCGAGCTGAACCCCGTCGAGAATGTCTGGCAGTTCCTGCGCGACAATTGGCTGTCGAACCGCGTCTTTCTCTCCTACGACAATCTCGTCGATCATTGCTGCGAGGCGTGGAACCGCCTCATTGATAAGCCGTGGAAGATCATGTCGATCGGGTTGCGAGACTGGGCCCATCGGTTCTGATCAACGGGACTTGGTATAAGACCTGCACGATCGTTCTGACGAACGACATGGCATCCGGTTGATCTTTCTGTCCCGTCGCCGCCCAGCGTGAAAGGTGCCGGCTACCGGCAGGATCAACGCGAAACAGGGATCGCAACTTCATTCCGCCGCATGAACCACAAGGTCCACGGCGGATCATATTGAGCCAAAGACACCGGGCCGATGGCACGCAGTCTGTGCTTTGCAGCAAGTTTCTGGAGCTCGTCGGTCTTGGCAGCGACATCATCGGCCCGGGCCAAACCTGAAAACTTGAGCACGGCCAGGCGGGCGGGTGGAACAGTGCGCAGGTTCACCTTCGGGTCGTCAGGCACCGGGAGGGTTTCAAGTGAATAACCCCTGGGCATCGTGAACCGTACCACCCACGAGGCACCGACCGCCGTCTGGGTGACTGGTGCTGTCATCGCGATTTTTTCGCTAGCCGGTACTTGAGTGACTGGCGCCGTCATCTCAATGCTCTTGCGACTTTTGTTCCCCCCGAAGATGTAGCCAGCGAGAACGCGAAAGCCTTTCGAGGCTGCCTCTTTTTGATCGCCGCTCACCGCGACCTCGGCGACAACGAGGGCAGGGTAGTCACGGACTTCAAAAGCCCCGTCGGTGAGGACGCGTTTGAATGTTGGTTCTTCGACCGCCATTGCACCAGTTCCAACAAATGTCGCGCAAATCATCGCGCCCACGAACATCAGCCGCAAATCCATGAGTCTGTCTTCAGCTCCGCGAGAAAGAACAGGATAATAAACGCAAAAAGCCAGACCTCTCGGCCGGGCTTTCCGTTGCCGCGCAAAGCAGCAGACGTCGATCAATACTTGGCGACGACCGACGAGCCGCCGAAGTCGAACTTGTAGTTGATGCCGGCGCGCACGATGCTGCCCTTGTTGGTGAAGGACGCGCGCGTAGCGACATCGATATCCAAGTTCGGCGTGCCGAAATGCGAGGAGCTGCCGAGGTCGTAGTAGAGGTACTCGAGCTTGGCCGTGATGTTGCGGGTGAAGCCGTATTCGGCGCCGGCGCCGACGGTCCAGCCGACCTTGGTGGAGCTGCTGCGGCCGTAAAGCCCGCCAGGAAACTCATCTTCAAGCGCGGAACTGTTGCTGGTTTTACCATAGGCGAGACCGCCGGTGAGGTAGAGCATCAGGTTCGGCATGGCAGCGTATCCGAGGCGGGCGCGGACGGTGCCAAGGTAGTTCAGCTCGCTGCGCAGCCGCAAGAACGTGGTCGGCTCGAACGGTGGGTCCCAGACGGCGCTCGCGGTCTTCTTGCCGGCGACATAGTTGATGTCGGCCTCGAGGCCGAACACGAAGTTGCCTGTCTGCCAATTATAGCCGATCTGGCCGCCGCCGGTGAAGCCGTTGACGTTGGTGTTGTAGGAGCCGAACGGCGAAATGGTGTTAACGTCAAAATATTCATTTGCCGGGTAGTAGGACGCCGAACGGCCCTGGCCGAAGGCGTAGCCGGCGTTCAGGCCGATGTAGAAGCCGGTCCAGGTGAAAGCCGGAGCGTATACGGCCGGAGCGACCGGCGCGCCCTTCGATGTGGGGAGGTCGGCCGCAGCAGCGAGGCCCATGCTACCGGCGAAGGCCGTGCAGGCCAGAATGAACCGCTTCATTGTGAATGTCCCTAGGGTGGAAAAGTCCGCCTGTTGAATCGATTTTCTGACGTTATGAATTAGAGACCCAGATTGTCTGTAGCGCGATAGCAACACCTGTTCTTAAGATAAAATTAAATACATATTAATTAATTAACATGATATTGATGCTTAAAGTTCAACCCTTCATTGAAGCATCTTTAACCCCAGCCCCCAACCCGGCTCGGTTTCTGTGAATTTGGCACGGCATGTTGGGACAGCCCACAGCCACGGCGAGGGGTGCGCGGCTGGCCGATCAGTCGCTCGCCATGACGGCCGCGCGCTATGAAACCTTCGGCCGCGGCGATGTGGAGGCCGAACCGGGAACAACATGTGTTCCACTTTATGGAAGAATGGCACTTTCCTAACGAAAAACACAACAATATCAATATTAAAAAAAGGCAGTGGCGCTCCCAACGGGAATCGAACCCCTGTTTTCGCCGGGAGAGGGCCCGCATGGGTGGGAACGACTCCATTCAACTCCGCCGTGGGCGCTGGTGCGCGCGGATCAGATTGCCCTCCGATCTCGCGAGGTCGCTCGGGCGGACGCACATCGTCCGATCTCTCGGCACATCCGACCTGACGGTCGCCCGTCAAAGGCGGCGTGCAGCCCTCGCTGCCATCCTGACGTGGGAAGCATCTCAAACCGCGTCAGACGGTTGGACGCCCTCGCGGGCGTGGAACACCGTGACGGCCGGTGACCCCTACGCTGGTCCTGACCTTGTGGCCAGCACCGCATGGCGGAATTCGAGGACAGCCGCGCCGTGTTGGCAGCCGGCGGCATCGATATCCGGCGCTCTCAGTCCGCGACAATCACCGAGGGTGATCCGATCATGATCTGGACCGAGACGTTCAAGATTATCGGCGAACCGATGGGCGATGCGCTCGGGCTTGTATCGGCCTGCGAGGCCGTAAAGGTGTGATCGAATGAAGTGAAGTCCGGCAACGACGGCGCACAGCGGGTGGTCCGTCACGATGATGGGTTAGCGCCGAGGCCGGATAGACCTCGGCGCAAGCCTCTGCATCATCAGGTCGACCAACCGATAGAAAGTTGGTGTTGCCTTTGATCGGAAGGTTCGTCAATCTTTTCGCGCATCAGATCAGGGCGTGTCTTGGACTGCCTTGATCAACTCCATACCACCGACTTTTGGCGCCCAGTTCGTGTAGATCGGCATCATGGCCTTCTGCCAAAGCGTCTTGTCGACCTTGTGGTACTTTGCGCCCGCTGCGACAGCCTTCTGCATCGCCTCCTCGTCACCGTCGGCGATAAGTTTGTCCTGGAGCTTGATGCCCTCCTCAGCGGCAGATTGGACCATCGCCTGCTGCTCCGGCGTAAGGCGCTTCCAGAAGCTCGACGAGAATGCCACAGCGGATATCGAGTAGATATGCCCGAGATCTGTGAAGTGCGGGCCCACTTCGTAAAACTTCTGAAGCCAGTATGTTGTTTTCGCGTTGTCCATGGCGTCAACAACGCCCGTCTGCATGGCGTTGTAAACCTCGGGGAACGCGATCGGGGTCGGGTTGGCCCCGAGCATTTTCCAAAGCTCAACATGAAGAGGGCTTTGCAGGACGCGGATCTTCTTACCCTTCACATCATCGGGAGTCAGGATCGGAAACTTCCCCAAGGGGTGGCGTGTGCCGTTGACGAGAAAGCCGACGACCTTGAACCCGTGCGGATCGTACTTTGCGGCAATCTGCTTTCCGACGGCCCCTGCGAGTACGCGGTAGGCGTGGCCATCGTCGCGGAACAAGAAGGGCATATCGAAGAGTTGACCCTCTGGCGCCCAGACGCTCAGGACGGAGACGTTCACGGGCGCCCCGCAGACGGAACCCAACCGCATACCCTCGGCCATCTCCTTCTCGCCACCGAGTTGCGAGTTCGGGAAGATCTGGATGTCCAGCGCGCCCTTCGATTCCGCATTGATGCGATCGGCCATACGCTGCATGCCGATGGTGCCGGGAAAGTCTGCGCTGCCCAGCACGCCGAACTTGCACGTCAACTTGGTTTGAGCGGCGGCAGGAGCGATCGCCGCCAGGATGCTGGCGGCAAACGCACCAGCCGCGAGCGTGAGCTGTCTTCTCATGGGATTTTCCTCCATCTCTAGTCGGGCAAATTCGCCTTGCCCTTGCGTTAGGCGTCACTCCTCCAGACGGGCGCGTCAGAACAGCGCCCATACGAAGGCCAGCGAAATCCACGGGACATAGGTGATCAGCCCGAGCCCCAGGATCAGGATCGCCAAAAACGGCATCACCGCGCGGAACGTAGCCTGAACGGACGTCCCCGTGATCGCCGACGGAATGAAGACGAGTAGCCCGTAGGGTGGGGTCAAGCCGCCCAGCATCAGGTTCACTACGACGATAATGCCGAAGTGAACGGGGTCGACGCCAAGCTGGAGAATGAGGGGCAACGACAGCGGAACCACGATCAGCATGATCGCCGTCAGGTCGAGAAACGCGCCGGCGACGAGCATGATGACGTTGAGGCAGAGGAGGACCGCCCATGCCTCGTTCACATAGGTAAGCATAAACTGCAGGAAGGTCTGCGGTACGCGGCCCGACACCAGCACCCAGGCGAAGGGCGCGGCGACGCCGATCATGAAGCCAACCATCCCGCTGTCGACGCTGGACTCACGAAGTCCGCGCCAAACGGCGGGCAAGTTGAGATCCCGGTAGAAGAACAGTCCCGTTGCCAACGCGTAGACCACCGCCACCACGCCCGCCTCGGTCGCCGTCACGATGCCGAAGCGGATCCCCCCGATGATCAGAACTGACAGCAGGAGAGCCGGCACAGCCATGAAAAGCGGCGGCGCGAGCATTCGCCAGGACGGCCGGGCGGTCGCGTGGCCATAGCCGTGGCGGCGGGCCTGAACGTAGACCATTATCATCAGCAGGGCGGCGATGAGCAGCCCGGGAATGATCCCCGCAAGGAAGAGTTTGCCGACGGAAACGTTTGAAATCGACGCAAAGACCAGCATCGCGATCGACGGCGGGATAATGTTCGGCAGGATGGCGGACGACGCGATCACCGCGCAGCAAAAGGGTGCGGGGTAGCCGTTGCGCACCATCTCGGGTACGGTCATCTTCGCCAGAAGCGACGCGTCTGCTGTCGACGAGCCCGAATCGAACCCGAAGAAGACGCTGGTGACGACGTTGACTTGGGCAAGACCGCCGCGCAGATGCCCGACGAGGGCTCGGGCCAGCTCAATCAGCCGGAAGGTCAGCCCGCCCGCGTTCATGATCTGCGCCGCTGCAATGAACAGCGGGATGGCAAGCAGCACGAATTTTGACGATCCGACGACGACGTTGTGAACAACGGCCGCCGGCGGCAGCAGATCGCCGGCATCGCTCGCCAAGAATGCAGCGAACAGCATGCAATAGGCGACCGGTACCCCCAGCACCAACGTAGTCACGAAGGCGATAGCGAGTAGGATCGACGGACTTCCGCTTTCGATGCCGGTCGCCCCGAGCACGTCGATCAGCAACCACGCGACAACGGCACAAACCACGGCCGCAAGTCCGGAGCGACGGCCGTGCTGCGACTGCAAGGCCTCCAGCACTTGGTAGCCGAACAGGATGGCGGCGGAGATCGGAATGATTGCGTATTGCCACCACGATGGAAGTCCGAGCGTGATGCTGGTACCCGACGTCAGCGAAGCGATGTCGAGGCCAGCCGTGAAGAGGCGGATGATCGTGTAGGTGATCGTCGCCGTCGCGAGCAGGCTGACAATCGTCTTTCCTGCCGGGGGGAGCAAGTCGTGCCCGATGTTGAGGGCGATGTGCCGACTGCGGTACGTCGCGATCGGCAGGACGGTGAAGATCAGGAACGTGAAGAGCCAGAGACCACCTTCCTCTGTCCAGCTGAAGGACGCGTTGAAGACATAGCGCGAGATGACGCCGCCCAAGACGACCAAGATGATCACGGTGAGCAAGGCTGCGCCGAGATGACTGAGGATACTGTCCAGCCCGCCCCGGATCATCCTGGCCGCTTTGCCGAGACCGTCAGTCTGTTCAGCCTGCGTGGCTAGCGGCATGGTTTGGTGAGACGCAATCTCATGCGACATGATCCCCCCGGCGGCTTCTGGCTGACATGCCGTCGTCGCAAGCAACACGCAAAGCCAACCTGATAGTTATCATAACAAGTTTAGCCTGCCTGTGAATGGGCAACCTGACCGGCATCTCGGCCGTGTCGTCGAATTTCCTTTTCGCATTGGATTGCGCGCGGGGCAGTCGCAGGGGAACTCGAGATTGGAATTAGCCCCGCGCGCTCGTTTGCAGGACACATGGCAGCTCACGGCTAGCTTGGTTCAGCTCACCAGCAAACGCCGACGCGGGCAGCCCCGGAACTGGTCGCGGGCTTGGGCGAGCAAGCGGCGGCGACGCAAGGGCCAAGGGACTGCCATTGGCATTACTGGCACCCGGTTGCGGTGGACATCGGCGTGCGTGAAGGCCCCCCTCACGACACGCGCCGGAGTCCCGGTGGCTGCCAGGTGCCCTCGCCGGGCGGCAGGATCGACGGCGGGGTAACCTTCGGCCAGTAGAGCCGCATCACCAGGTAGATCGGGCCATTGGGTGCGGGCAGCCAGTTGGCCTCCCTGTCGGCGCCCGGCGACGTGTGCTGGATGTAGAAGGTCAGCGAGCCGTCGGCATTGGTCTTCAGGTCCGGCAGCATCGGCGAGTTAATGAGGTAGCGGTTGATCGGGTTTGCGACCAGCAGCTGCGTCTTGCCGTCGTACATGGTGACGGAGAAGAACGCGTTCACGGGCGGCAGCTGGCCGGCCGGGAAGGTGAGGGTGTAGTTCGCCTTGGAGCAATCCAGCGCCTGGCCGTCCGTGTCCTTCTTGGTCATCGGATACATGGCCTCCTCGGCGTCATTGCCGAAGATGCCGGCCTGTGCGGCGGCGGCGCGCAGCAGCCAGTCGCCGTGGAAGAAGGCGGCGTTGCCAAAGGCCGAGCCGACGCGCCAGCCATTGATGTCCTTGCCGAGCCCCTCGGCCGCTGCCGCGACCTTGTCCTGGCCCTGCTTCATGCCGAGCAGGATCTCGGCCTTGTCGACGAGAGAGAGCTCGCGGAAGTTGAACGCCTTGCCGGGCCCGATGCCGATGCGGGCGAGCTGCTCGCGGATCCATTTCTCCTCGGGCAGCGCCGGTGCGAACTGCAGCGCGAAATCGAGGAGGGAGAAGAACTCGGTCTTGACCAGGTCCTTGTCGAATTTCGGGAAGGCGATTGGGGGCGCCGGGGCCGGGGCAGGTTGTCCGGCAAAGGCCGAATAGGGCTGCACCTTGTAGCCGGCCTGCACCGTCTTGACGTTGTCGATGTCGGCGGCATCGAACAGCTGGGTGCGGAACAGGCCGAGGCACAAATAGGAGCTCGAGCGGAACACCTTCTTGATGCCGGCAGGCGTTGGTCCGTGCCATTCGGGACCCACCACCATGTAGCTGCCGGCGCCATTGCCGGTGGCGCGGCTGCCGACATAGCCGAAGTTGAACGTGTTGAGGTCGCATAGCTGCAGCGAATAGTAGCGCTTCGGGTCGATGTCGGGGACCGACATGACCATCGGCTCGGTGCGCAGATCCATCCAGACGAACGAATAGGGCGTGTCGCTGTTTGGTGTGACGACGGCCGTGTCCTGATCGGTGAAAACGCGCGCCTCATTGAAAAGGACGTTGAGTGGCGCCTTGTACTGTCTCGACTGCTTGTCGACGGCAAACT
>JBEIFU010000107.1:0-8613 GCA_040382295.1 Alphaproteobacteria bacterium | reverse complement strand
TTTGGAACTGGAACCGGAACGGACTTCGTTCTGGCGCGGTTCTGAGGGAACTGCGTTACTTCGACAGCCGCTCTTTTGCGTGCAGACAGAGCCATGTGACCCATCCCAACAAGAGAACAGTTGTTGATCCAAAGTGAACCAAGTTAGCGCGGGTCTCGCGCCGCTCAGCCGCCTCACGGTGAAAGACACCAGAACTGCGGAGCGGCGAAATATATGGATGCGCGCCCCCCATGCAAGTTTTTTTGGTCCCTCGAGGTAAAATTTTTCGTTTGCGTGCGCGTTCGCTCAGATGTCGCGGGGAATTATGACATTGCGTGGGATGGTTCACGGACTTATACGGTCGCGCCGTCAGCTGCTGCATGGCTTCCACAACGCTGCTGCAGTCCCGTGCGTGCAGTACCGCCTGCCGAAATCCAAGAAGGAGTCGACGCCGATGACCAACACGTTCCTGGAGAAACTCCACCCCGGCTTCTCGCAGACCATCGAGCTGCGCGGGAGCCCAATTGTCGAGGAAAAGAGCCAGTTCCAGCACATCCGGATCTTCGACTCTGCCCGAAATGGTCGCGTTCTGGTGCTCGACGACATCGTGCAGCTCACGACGCGGGATGAATGTGGTTACTCGGAAATGCTCACGCATCTTCCGATCCTCGAGCATGGCCACGTCAAGGAGATCATGATCGCCGGTGGTGGCGACATGGCGATCGCCGAGGAAGCCCTCAAGCACCGCGGTGTCCAGACTGTTTTCAATGTCGAGATCGACGAGAAGGTGGTCGATTTGTCGCGGCGCCATCTGGGCGACGTCAATGCTGCGGCCTTCGCCGATCCGCGACTGAAGGTCCAGATCGAGGATGCGTTCGTTTTTCTCGCCGACAAGGCCAGCCAGCGCCGTTTCGACCTGATCATCGCCGACCGACCCGATCCGGTGGGGCCGGCGGAGGTGCTGTTCGGCGACACGTTCTATGAGCGGGTGCGTGACGCGCTTGCACCGGGCGGCTTCGCCGTGTTCCAGAACGGCGTGCCGTTCTTCCAGCCCGAGGAGCTTACCGACACGCTGAAGCAGATGAAGAAGACCTTCCGCTACAGCGGCGTTTACCTTGCCGTGGTGCCAAGCTACATCGGCGGTTTCATGGCGCTGACCTGGGTCTCGAACGACGCGGTTCTGGGCGATCCCACCCGTTGGACAGGGCTTGAGGCCTCGTTTGCGGCCGCGCGCATCTCGACGGACTATTACACGCCCGCCATGCATCGCGCCGCCTTCGCCTTGCCGGCCTGGATCGAACGCCTGGTAAAGGCCTGAAATCGGCCAGTAATGAGGTGAAACGGCCCGTGCCGCGCGGGCCGTCACCGGGGCGACCCGCAAAGCGGCCGAAATGCAACGCCCCTTAACCCATTGCCGAGCGCATGGTTGCGACGCCGTAATCTTTGCCCGAAGATGAGAGTGTGTTTTTCAGCGCTGGACGGGGCAGGCATTGGGATCGGCAACCGCAACAGGAACGACGGGTCCAGGCTTCGTGCAGCGGTTGAGGGCCTTCTACCTGCGCTCGGATGCCGCCAAGGGCTATGCGCTACTCTCGCCCGTCATGATCACCATGACCGCGCTCCTGGCAGCGCCCCTGGTCATGCTGGTGGCATACTCGTTCTGGACCCAGACCGGCCTGACGCTCGACCAGACGCCCACTTTTGACCGCTATCGCGAAGTCATCGAGCGCCAAACCTATATCGACATCTTCTGGCGCTCGATCCAGACCTCGAGCCTGGTCACGCTTGCGACCGTCGTCCTCGCCTATCCGATGGCCTACTATGTGGCGTTCGGCGTCAAGAAGTACAAGTTCGTGTGGCTGATCCTGCTCACGATCCCCTTCTGGACAAGCTATTTGCTGCGAGTGTTTTCGTGGAAGGTGATCCTTGGCTATAACGGTGTCATCAATTCCGGTCTGACGAGCCTGGGTGTCATCCAGGAGCCGCTGGAGTTCCTGCTCTATAATCAGACGGCCGTGATCATCACGCTGGCGCATGCCTATGCGGCGTTCGCGATCCTGCCGATCTATGTCTCCCTCGAGAAGATCGACCGGACGCTGCTGGAGGCTGCCGCCGACCTTGGTGACGGCGCCTGGTCGCGGTTCTGGCGCGTTACGTTTCCATTGTCGCTGCCCGGCGTGATCGGTGCCTCGGTCCTGATCTTTGTCCCAACGACCGGCGATTACGTGACGCCAGCGATGGTCGGGGGTCCCTCCGGCCAGATGATTGCCAACATCATTCAGGTTCAATTCCTCAAGATCGGCAACTGGCCGCTTGGAGCGGCGCTTGCCCTTTCCGCCATGGCGGGCGTGGCAATCCTGGTCATCCTGTTTTCGACAGCCATGCGCCTGGCAGCAAGGTCAATCCGATGAGCAAGCAGGTCAAGCACCAGGCCTCCCGCATGGGCGAACCCGGCAAGGTGCTCGCGGGCTTCGCCATTTTCTATCTTGTATTTCTCTACGGGCCCGTCCTGTTCCTGCCTGTCTTCTCGTTCAACGACTCGGTCTTTGTCGCCTTCCCGCTCAAGGCCTTCACGACCAAATGGTACGAGCAGGCCTTCGCGGACCAGGACATGATCAAGGCACTCATCGCAAGCCTGCAGGTTGCGGGCGTTGCCGCCTTGGTGTCCACCATCCTCGGCCTGTTCGGGGCAAAGGCCATCACGCGCTACCGGATGCCAGGCCAGTCGGCCGTCATGGCCATGATCATGCTGCCCCTCTTCATCCCTGAAATCATCCTCGGCATCTCGCTTCTCATCCTGCTCAATGCGATGGGCATCGATCTGGGCCTGCCTGTCGTCACCATCGGGCACATCATGCTGTGCACCCCCTTTGCCATGGCCGTCCTGAGTTCGCGCCTGGAGGGTTTCGACCGCAGCCTCGAGGAAGCCTCGCTCGATCTGGGTGAAACGCCCTGGATGACATTCTGGCGCGTGACCCTGCCCCTGGCTGCGCCCGGTATCGTCTCCAGCCTGCTGTTGACCTTCATCGTCTCGTTCGACGAGTTCCTGCTGTCCTTCTTCCTGACCAACCAGCAGCCGACCCTGCCTGTCTACATCTGGAGCCAGCTGCGGTTTCCAAATCAGCTTCCGGGGGTTCTGGCCATGGGCACGGTCATCCTCCTGGCGTCGTGCATCCTCGTGGTCGTCGCCGAGTGGGTGAGGCAGCTGGGTACCAATTCACGCAATGTAGGCGTGGCGTGAGAGAACTGAACATGGCCGATCACATCATTCGCATCGATAACGTGACCAAGCAGTTTGCAGGCGGGAACAAGGCCGTGGATGGCGTCTCGTTCGGCATCGAGCGCGGCGAGTTCTTCTCACTGCTTGGCCCGTCGGGCTGTGGCAAGACAACATTGCTGCGGATGATCGCGGGCTTCGAGTTTCCGACGGATGGCGAGATCTATATTGACGACCAGCCTTCATCCCTGATCCCGGCCTACAAGCGGCCGACGAACATGGTGTTCCAGTCCTACGCCATTTTCCCGCACCTGAATGTCTACGACAACATCGCCTATGGGCTCAGGAAGGCGCGGATCTCCGGCAGCGAATTGCGCAAACGTGTCAGCGACGCGCTCGCAATGATCAAACTCGAGGGCTTCGGCTCGCGTCGAGGCGACCAGCTGTCGGGTGGGCAGCGCCAGCGTGTTGCCCTTGCACGGGCGCTTGTGAAGCGTCCAAAGGTGCTGCTGCTCGATGAGCCGCTCGGCGCGCTCGACAAGAAGCTGCGCGAGGAAATGCAGATCGAACTGCGCCAGCTCCAGAAGAGCGTCGGCATCACCTTCGTCTTCGTCACGCATGACCAGGAAGAAGCCCTGTCGATGTCCGACCGCATTGCCGTGATGGGCAAGGGGAAGGTGCTCCAGATTGCTCCACCTCGGGAACTTTACGCCCAACCCGCAAATGTCGAGGTTGCAACCTTCATCGGCTCGATCAACCTGGTCGAGGCCACGGTGAAGGCGATCGCCGGCAACGACGTTACGCTCGATGCCGCAGCCCTTGGCCAGATCCGCGCCACTGCCGTTTCCGGCTTGAAGGCCGGCGACAAGGTCGTGGCGGCCATCAGGCCCGAGAACCTGCATTTGTCGGGCTCGCGCCCGGCCAGCGAGCCCTTCGTCGAGGGCACCATCAAGGCGAGTGCCTATCTCGGTGACCGAAGCCAGTACCACGTCCACATCAAGGGGCGCGCGTTGCCCCTTTATGTCGCGGCGCAAAACACCGAAGGCGCCTCTGCCATCGACATTTCCCGTCCGGTCTATGTGTCGTGGAACCCCTCAGCGCTGATCCTGCTCAGGAGCTGACGGGCGCATCCGGGCCGAACTGCACCACCTTGTTGTCGATATCGTGGCCGATGTCGGCCCGCCCCAGATAGGCAATGCCTGCGCGTGCACACCAGTGCGACACGACCTGCTCCTCAGTTTGTCCGAAGTCAGGATCGTTTGCGGGGATCAGGCTGCAGCGCCCCAGTGCCATGCCCGCGACCTCCCGCACCGGTGCATGAGACACAAGCTGGCCCATCATGCGATCGATGTTGTACATGTACTCGGATACCTCCTCGAGCAGGAGTGCGTGCCCCTTGAGGTCGGGGAAATGCCGGGTTCCGATCAAGCGTGTCAGGATCGTGAGATTGAACGCGACGCGTTTCAATCCGGACCCTGGGCCTTGTGCGCAGGCCTGCCTGTCCCGGGAGACCAGATAGTCGAGCGCGCGGCGCACAGCGATTTCGCCACCGGATCGCGTGATATCGGCCGGCATCGGCCCGTGTGCGACCTCGCCGATCCCGTGCCGGTAGAACGCGCCGAGGAGACTTCCCAGGTCGCTGTAGCCAAGGAACAATTTCCTGTTCGCTGCGGGGCCGAGCCTCTCGAGCACCTGGTCCACGATCCGAAACGATCCGTAGCCGCCTCGTGCAAACCAGACAGCATCCAGGCCCGGATCATTGGCCATTTCAACCAATGCCGCTGCCCGCGCGTCATCGGTCCCGGCGAAATGCCCGTGCTGCAGGAAGCACTGGGGGTGGAAGACGATCTCGGCAGAACCCGCATAATGCTCGCGGGCGAGAGCCACAACACGCGCGGCAGCGCTCTCGTCCATCCGGCAGGCGGGAGCGACGATACCGATCCTGACAGGATTTCCGGTCAATGCTGGCATTTGCAGACCCGCCACGCCCTGTGCGATGAACACGCATGCTCTTGAATCGACAGGCACAATATTTCTTCTGCGGAATTGGTGGTAGCGGAATGTTGCCCCTCGCGCTGATCATGCGGGGGCTGGGCTACGAGGTCGAAGGGTCAGACCGGGCGCTTGACCAGGGACGCCTCGGGGCGAAGTTCTCCTATCTTCAACGACAGGGGATCCGGCTGCACCCGCAGGATGGTTCCGGGATACGCTCTTCAAGCCAGATCCTCGTGACGTCGGCGGCGGTTGAAGACAGCATTCCTGATGTCCGCGTGGCACGCCAACTCGGCTTGCTGGAGGCCCGTCGCGCCAATCTTCTGGCCGAACTCTTCAACCAGTCGCCGGTGAGTGTCGCCATTGGCGGTACGAGTGGCAAGTCCACCACCACAGGCATGGCCGGATGGATCCTGCAGGCCACGGGCCAGGCTCCCACCATCATGAATGGCGCGGTGATGAAGAACTTCATCGACGCAACCCATCCGTTTGCGAGCAGCACCACAGGTTCCGGCCGGGTATTCGTCAGTGAAGTGGACGAAAGCGACGGCTCGATATCGCTCTATCGCCCCTCGATCGCCGTCATCACCAACATATCGCTGGACCACAAGCCCCTGCCCGAGCTGCGCAGCCTGTTCACGGGCTTCATGGCCTCTGCCACGACATCGATCGTCAACCGCGATGATCCAGAGGTCGCAAGACTTGCCCTTGATGCAGGTGGCGCCCGCAGCTTCAGCCTTGCAGATCAGCGTGCGGATTACTGGGCCAGCGCGGTCAGCCTTGGACCGACCTCTACCCGCTTCACGGTCCATGACCGCGCCGCCGCCAGAAGCGTCGAGTGCCATCTCCACGCACCTGGGCGACATAATGTGGCAAATGCCCTCGCGGCGATCGCGGCAACGACTGCTGCCGGCGTCGACCTCGCCGCTGCCTGCGATGCGCTCGCCACATTCTCCGGGATCAAGCGTCGCTTTGAGATCGTGGGGAGCAGGAACGGTGTCACAGTGATCGACGACTTCGCGCACAATCCTGACAAGATCGCCGCGACACTTCAGACACTGCACGCGTTTCCTGGCCGCGTGATCGTCATGTTCCAGCCGCATGGCTATGGGCCACTGCGGCTGATGGGAAAGGAGCTCGTTGAGACGTTCGCAACCCATCTGCGATCCGATGACCTGCTGGTCATGAGTGATCCGGCTTATTACGGGGGTACCACGTCACGGGAGATCTCAAGCGCGGATATCGTCAAGGGCGTTGCAGCCCGCGGGAAGCGTGCGCTCTACAGCGAACAGCGTGCAGGGTGCCTGCCATTGCTGGTCTCGGAGAAACGGCCCGGAGACCGGATCATCATCATGGGCGCGCGGGACGACACACTGTCCGAATTTGCGGAAGAAGTGCTTGCGGGGCTGTCATGAGGCTGCACCGCCGATCACCCGATCGAAAATATCCCTGACCTGTCGCTCCCGCTCGACGAGCATGATCTCGACAGTATCAAAGGCTGCAATCCCGAGCGTTTCGGCGATCAAGGCCCGGAGCGAGACTGACAATTCACCAACCGTGAATACCTCGCCCACCGTCAGGCGCAGCACCTGGACCAGCTTCTGATACGCCAGAAGACTTGATTCCAGCGCATCGGCATCCTGCTGCGAAAGAACATCGCTCTCGCGCAGCATCTGGAGCGCTTCAAGCGTATTCGTGCGCAGAACTTGTGCCATGCGGGACGCATGGACCAGCTGCAGTCCCTGAACGATGAACTCGATGTCGAAGAGGCCTCCCTTCGCCTCCTTGAGGTCCCAGGGGCTGTTTGCAGGACGCTCGCGGTCGAGACGTGCCCGCATGCTGGCGACGTCGGCAAGTACCTTGTGCCTGTCCCGGTCCAGCATGAGGCAGTCTCGAATGACAGTTTCTACGCGGGCCGAGAGCTCGCTGCGGTGCCCAAGCACGCGCGCGCGCGTGAGCGCCAGTTGCTCCCACGTCCAGGCCTCGCTGCGCTGATAGTTCCGGAATGTTTCAAAGCTTACAGCGACGGGCCCCTTGTTTCCCGATGGGCGGAGCCGCATGTCCACTTCATAGAGCCCGCCCTCGGCCGTCATCGCGGTCAATGCGGTGATCAGGCGCTGCGCCAGTCTTGCGTAGTAGACACTGGTGCTCAACGCCCGCTCACCATCTGACGCCGTCACTCCTTCAGGATGTGCGTAGACAAAAATGAGGTCGAGGTCTGATGCCGCCGTCATTTCTCGCCCGCCCAGCCTGCCCATGCCGATGACGCACATCTCACCGCCCGCCACCGCTCCATGGGCGAGGGTCATCTCATGCAGGCAGGCCGCGAGCAGGGCCGCTATTGCAGCCTCGGCCACGTCTGCAAAGCCAAAGCCCGCCTCGAGACCGTCAATCTGCTTCTGCAGTAACTGCAGCCCGATGCGAAACTGCTGGTCCTTGGTCCAGCGACGCACCGTATCGAGGGTTTCTTCCATGCTGCGGCTTGCGCGCAGCAGCAGCCCCAGGCTCTCGCGAAGTTCTTCCAGCCGAGGACGATGATGCAGGAACTCTGAATCGATCAGAACATCCAGAAGCCCGGGCCGCGCCGCAAGATGGTCGGCAAGCCGTGGCGCAGTCCCCACGATGTCGGCGATCAGCCGCAGGAGATCCGGGTTGGACAACAGGAGGGCGAAGACCTGCACACCTGCGGGCAGGCCAGTCAGGAACCGATCGAAGCGCGTGAATGCAATATCCGGGTTGGCGGTCTTTGCAAGGGCATCCAGAAGGAGCGGCATGAGTGCCGTCAGTTTCTCGCGCGCACGCTCGCTGCGGGTTGCCCGGATCCGGCCATGGTGCCAGCCGCGGATGGTCGCCGAAATAGCCTCCGGCTGGCCGAACCCGAGGGATCTGAGTGTATCGATGGTCTCGGGATCATCGTCGACGCCGGTGAAGACCAGGCTACCCGCGGACCTCGAGAGCGTCGGCTGTGACTCGAACAGGCGCAGGTAATGACCCTGAACGAGGCCCAGCTGCTCCTTCAGTTGCCCTGCGAGCGCCTCCCTGCTGGCGAGGCCCATGAACGTTGCGACATTCAACAGCCCATCATCGGAGCTTGGCATCGAGTGGGTCTGCTCGTCCTCGATCATCTGCAGCCTGTGTTCGAGCGTGCGCAGGAAAACATAGGCCCGCTTGAGTTCGTTACAGGTTTTCGCCGCGATGACACCCCGGTCTGCGAGGGCGTCAAGCGCCTCTGTCGTGCGCGGCGAACGCAGCGAGGCGATGCGTCCGCCCAGGATCAGCTGCTGCGTCTGGGCGAAGAACTCGATCTCCCGGATCCCGCCGCGCCCGAGCTTGATATTGTGGCCCTCGACCCGAATGTCGCCGAACCCACCATGCGCGTGGATCTGACGCTTGATCGAGTGGATGTCCTCGATCGCCGCGTAGTC
>JBEIFU010000106.1:0-8688 GCA_040382295.1 Alphaproteobacteria bacterium | reverse complement strand
GGCTATCTGCATGGCGACTGCATGACAGTGACCGGCAAGACGCTGGCCGAGAACCTGAAGGATGTGACGTTCAACCCGAAGCAGGACGTGATCCGGCCCCTGTCGAACCCGCTGTCGCCGACGGGCGGTGTCGTTGGCCTGCGTGGCAGCCTTGCGCCCGATGGGGCGATCGTGAAGGTGGCAGGGCTTGCGCACCTGAAACACCGGGGGCCTGCACGCTGCTTCGACTGCGAAGAGGATGCGTTTGCGGCGGTGCAGGAGCGGCGCATCCAGCGCGGCGATGTGATCGTCATCCGCTATGAGGGACCGAAGGGCGGGCCCGGCATGCGCGAGATGCTGTCGACGACGGCGGCACTCTATGGGCAGGGCGAGAGCGAGCATTACGCGCTGATCACTGACGGGCGCTTCTCGGGCGCCACGCGCGGGCTGTGCATCGGGCATGTGGGGCCGGAGGCGGCAGAAGCGGGGCCGATCGGGCTCATCCGCGATGGCGACATCATCGTCATCGACGCCGAGAAGGGGACGCTTGATGTCGAACTGTCGGCGGACGAGCTGGCGAAGCGACGCGCGGAATGGAAGCCGCGTTCAACGATCTACACGTCCGGTGTGCTGCACAAGTACACGCTGACGGTTGGTCCTGCGCGGGCCGGCGCGGTGACCCATCCGGGCGGCAAGGCCGAGGGGCATGTGTACGCGGATATCTGAGGGCGCCCTTCATCGGGCAACTCCCTCCCCCGCGCCTGCGCGCGGGTACTCCCTCACTTCGTGAGGGAGAGAAGGAAAGGCGCTGCTCTCCCTCGCTTGCGAGGGAGCATCTGTGTTCCAGGTCAAGCAGTTTTGGGCGCCTGGGGTTGCCAGAGACGATCTTCTGCAGTGAGGGCAGCGGCCATGAATTCGTTCATTTATGGGCCTTGAAGCGGACGTGAAATTAAACTAAGTTCAATGAACTAAGTTTATTGAGGGCATCATGCGCACAGTCAACATTCACGACGCCAAGACACAACTATCCAGCCTCGTCGATAAAGCGGCAAAGGGTGAGCCGTTCATCATCGCAAGGGCCGGCAAGCCGCTGGTGAAAGTTGTCGCGCTCGATGCCGCCGAAGCGACGCAGCGTCGGCGGCTTGGTTTTCTGCAGGGTGAAATCTCCACGCCGGATGATTTCGATCGCATGGGACAGGACGAGATCGAGCGCCTTTTCGGGTCCACGCCGTGAGGGTGCTGGTGGATACGCACCTGCTGCTGTGGGCAGCAGGCGAGCCGGAGAAACTGTCAGCCGCCGCCCGCGCCCTTCTTGTCGACGCCGAACAGACACCGTGGTTCAGTGCGGCAAGCCTGTGGGAGGTCGCAATCAAGGCGCGTCTCGGCCGCGACGATTTCAAAATTGAGCCGCGGCGGCTGCGACGTGGGCTTCTCGACAATGGATGGGTCGAGCTTCCCATCACGAGCGAGCACGCGATTGCGGCGGGGGAGCTGGACGACCTTCACAAGGATCCGTTCGACCGGATGCTGGTGGCGCAAGCGCGGGTCGAAGGGGTGATGCTTCTCACCTCCGACCCGCTTGTCGCGCGCTATGGCGGGGACATCTTGAAGGTTTAGCGTTGGGTCGGGAGTAGGGCGACGGCATCGTCATCGATACAGGGACGGTGTGCCCTTCATCGGCCAACTCCCTCCCCCGCGCATGCGCGCGGGTACTCCCTCACTTCGTGAGGGAGAGAAGGAACGGCGCTGCTCTCCCTCGCTTGCGAGGGAGTACCCGCGCGGCACGCGCGGGGGAGGGAGTTGGCTCGGGATTTGCCGCTCGATGTCTGCCGGGTGTCAAACCCGCAACTCGCACCACACCGGCACATGGTCGGACGGCTTGTCCTGTCCCCGTAGCTTGCGGTCGATGCCAGCGGCCTTCAGCCGGTCAGCGGCTTGCGGCGAGAGGAGGAGATGGTCGATGCGGATGCCGTGGTCCTTGCTCCAGGCGCCGGCCTGGTAGTCCCAGAAGGTGTACTGGTGGGGCTTGGCGTTGCAGGCGCGGAAGGCATCGGTGAAGCCGAGATTGACGAGCTCGCGCAGCTTGCGGCGCGACTCCATCCTGAAGAGGGCGTCGTCCTTCCAGGCATCGGCGTCCCAGACGTCGTCAGCTGTGGGGATGATGTTGTAGTCGCCGGCAAGAACCAGCGGCTCTTCGTCTTTCAGCAGACGCCTGGCGTGGACGATGAGGCGGTCCATCCACGCGAGCTTGTAGGGAAATTTCTCGCTGTCGACGGGGTTGCCGTTGGGCGCGTAGATCGAGGCGACCCGCACGGCGCCAGCCTCGGTGACGATTGTGCCCTCGATATAGCGGGCCTGTTCGTCGCTGTTGTCGCCGGGCAGGCCTTCGCGCACGTCCTCGATACCGTGCTTCGAGATCAGCGCGACCCCGTTATAGGTTTTCTGCCCGAGAACGGCGCAGGTGTAGCCGAGGCTTTCAAACGCCTCGAGCGGGAAGGCCTTGGCCTCGCATTTGAGTTCCTGCAGGCAGGCCACGTCGGGGCTGGCCGTGCGCAGCCATCCCGTGACGGCGTCGAGCCTTGCCTTGACGGAGTTGACGTTGAAGGTCGCGATTTTCATGGGCCGCATTTAACGCCGGATCGGGCGCCATGGCCAGAGGCGTGCGATCAGACCGAGAAGCTTGTGCCGCAGCCGCAGGACGACTTCGCGTTGGGATTGCGGATCTCGAAATGCGAGCCCATGATGCCATCGACGAAATCGACCACCGAGCCCCCGAGCAGTTCGAGCGACACCTGATCGACAAGCACGCGGGCGCCATCCTTCTCGATGAGGATGTCGTC
This sequence comes from Alphaproteobacteria bacterium, assembly GCA_040382295.1. Lineage (GTDB taxonomy): Bacteria > Pseudomonadota > Alphaproteobacteria > Micropepsales > Micropepsaceae > SZUA-430. Next base: position 5,869 of record JBEIFU010000106.1, on the reverse strand, counting down.
GCCGGTGCGGGTATCGTCGAAGGTGAAGTCGTACTGGTAGCCCGAGCAGCCGCCGCCATTGACAGCGATGCGGAACATCATCTGCGGGCCTTCCGCCGCGGTCAGGGCCGCGATCCGGCCAGCGGCCTTGTCGGATACGGAAACGGAGGGCGTGCTCATGAAGCTTGGTTAACCGCTCTGAATGGAAAGACAGATGCTATATCCTCTTATTTAGGAGCCAGGCGGCGATAGTCAAATGCCCATGGAGCCCTTTCGCAGTTTTTCGAGGCAAGGAGACCTTGGTGTGAGCGGAATTTCGGCCGGACAGGACCTCGCGCACCTGGCATCGCGCCCCTCGGAGAGCCGGGGGCGGCAATGGCCCGACTCCGAAAGCCTGACGCGGACCCCCTATATGCGCGACCGGGACCGGATCATCCATTCGGGCGCGTTCCGGCGGCTGAAGCACAAGACGCAGGTCTTCGTCTATCACGAGGGCGACTATTACCGGACAAGGCTGACGCATTCGCTGGAGGTGGCGCAGATCGCCCGCTCGATCAGCCGCGTGCTGCGCGTGGATGAGGATCTCGCCGAGGCGCTGGCGCTCGCGCATGACCTGGGGCATGCGCCATTCGGCCATGCCGGCGAGGATGCGCTGGCGGCGGCGATGGCGCCCTATGGCGGGTTCGACCACAACGCCCATTCGCTGAAGCTCGTGACAAAGCTGGAGGAGCGCTATGCAACGTTCGACGGCCTCAACCTGACATGGGAGGCGCTGGAGGGGATCGTCAAGCACAACGGTCCGCTCGTGGGGCCGCTCTCGCGCGGCAAGCCTTTGCCCGAGGCGATCGTCGAGTTCAATGCCGTGTTCGACCTCAGGCTCGACACCTTCGCGAGCGTCGAGGCGCAGATTGCCGCGCTCTCGGATGACATCGCCTACAACAATCATGACATCGACGATGGGCTTCGCGCGGGGCTGTTTGCGGTCGATGACCTGCTGGCGCTGCCGCTGGTGGGCCCGATCTTCTCGGAGGTGATGCGGACCTATCCGGCGCTCGAGCGCTCTCGGCTGGTTTATGAGTGCGTTCGACGCTTGATCACGGCGATGGTCGATGACGCTCTCACGGAAACGCGCCGGCGCGTTGCTGAATTGAACTTACGGAGCGCCGAGGATGTAAGAATGTGCAGCCAGCCAGTCGTCGCGTTTTCAGCGGCGATGACGGCGCACGACAAGGCTCTGAGAACGTTCCTCCATTCGAACATGTATCGGCATTACAAGGTCAATCGGGTCATGTCGAAGGCGAAGAGGGTTATTGCTGACCTCTTCGCACTGTTTCTGGCAGAGCCGGATGTGCTTCCGACCCCTTGGGCACAACTCTGCGATGTCCCCAGATCCGTTCGCACGGCGCGCGTGGTGTCGGATTATATTGCGGGGATGACGGATCGTTTCGCACTGCAGGAGCACCGTCGTCTTTTCGCGATCGAGGTTGATGCCTGATCGACGAAAAGGCCTCATCGTTTTGTGAGGCACGGGTGTATTTTCAAGCGTCAGCCTGCGATTCGCAGCAGGCTGCTGCGTTCGCGTCGTCACCGGCGCGCAATAAGGGGAATGTTCAATGGCCAATCCAGATCGCAGCTTGTACGAGCCGCCCTATGACGATGCGTTGCTCTACGACACGGAGGCCGAGCCGGAGCGTCCGCGCAGCCAGTCACTTGTCGTGATGCTGGGTTTCGTGGTGGTGGCCGCGTTCGCCGGCGTCGTCTGGGTTGCCTATAATTATGGGGTCAGCGAAGGCCGCCGCGATGGGAATCCGCCGGTACTCGCAGGCGAGCCAGGTCCTTATCGCGTATCGCCCGAGCAGTCTCCGCCGAGCGAAGCCGACGTCGAGCCCGTCGCCATTGCGCCCGAGAAGAGCTACGATGAACTCTGGGAAGACGGTCCTGAGATTGCAGGAACAACAAGCACCGATCCGGCACCGGGCGCCGACCGTTCGTCGCCACTGTCCACGCCGACGGAAGGCATGGGCGGAGACTATCGCCCGGCACCGGTTGACCCGCGTCTGGATCCCACGCTCGAACTTGGCGATGAAACGGCGATAGGGCAGCAGACCATCCCTCCAGTAGTAGAGGACAACACGCCACCCCCATCGTCGACCGCTGCCCGCCCGCCGACCACGACACCCAAGCCGTCGGCGCCGTCGACCGCCGTCGCAATGGCAACCCCGACAGCAGCCCCGCCGGCGGCTGCCGCGCCGAAGTCCCTGGCACCCAAGGTCATTGCGCCTGGAACAACCATCCGTCCAGAGCCGGTGGCACCCACCATCACTGCTGAGGCCGCGGTCCCGCAACCGGCCGCAGCGCCAGCCACCGCGAGCGGCATTTCGATCCAGCTGGGGGCCTTCCCCTCCAGCGATGTGGCGGCGGCCCACTGGTCCAAGGTAAAGGGTCAGAACGAGACCCTGCTCTCGGGCTATTCGCCCCGCTTCATGCAGGTGGATCTCCCCGGAAAAGGAACTCTCTACCGGCTGCGCGTATCTGGATTTCCCGACAAATCGGCTGCGAAGTCGGCTTGCGACCAGATTGTGGCCGGCGGCAACGCTTGCATCCTGGCAGGCAAGTGATTTAAGCGCAGGGGCGTGCGGGGCCTCTTGATGGCCCTGTTCCCTTTGGTCGCGCCGGGAGTTGAAGATCCATGTCTGCACGCGCCGTCATTTTCGGTTGTGACGGTCATGTGCTGACGGAAGAGGAAATCGACTTCTTTCGGTCAGTGCAGCCCTGGGGCTTCATCCTGTTCGGTCGCAACTGCGGGTCACCGGAGCAGGTGCGGCAGCTGACGGCCTCCATGCGCGAGATCCTGGGTCGACCCGATGCCCCTATCCTGGTCGACCAGGAAGGCGGGCGCGTGCAGCGTCTTCGGGCACCGAACTGGCGGGCCCGCCCGGCAGCGGCCTCGTTCGGAGCCATCAGCCGTCAGAACCCCCGCGCGGCACGCGATGCCACCTACGACAATGCGCGCCTGATGGCAGCCGAGCTCCGCGACCTTGGCATCAATGTGGACTGCACGCCGTGCGTCGACGTGCCGGTGGAAGGCGCGCACAACATCATCGGCGACCGGGCCTTCGCGCATGATCCCTGGGTGGTGGCGTCCTTGGGCCAGGCGGTGATCGACGGCATGATGGACAGCGGCGTCCTGCCGGTCATCAAGCATATCCCCGGCCACGGCCGCGCCCGCGCCGACAGCCACCTCGAGCTGCCGACGGTCGACACCGCGCGCGAAGAGCTCGAGCGCACGGACTTCACGCCATTCCGCGCCTTGGCGCGCGCGCCACTGGGTATGACAGCACATGTCGTGTACTCGGCAATCGATCCGACGTCACCCGCAACCACCAGCAAGAAGGTGATCGACGAGGTCGTGCGCGGCTTCATCGGCTTCGATGGCCTCTTGATGACCGACGACCTGACCATGCGTGCGCTCAAGGGCTCGCTGGCCGAGCGAACCAAGGCCTCGATCGCAGCAGGCTGTGACATGATCCTTCACTGCACCCGCAACATGGACGAGATGCGCGAGATCGCCGACGCGGCGCCGCTGCTGAGCGGGAAGGCGCTGGAGCGGGCGCAGCGCGCGCTGGCCGCGCTCTCCGGCCCCCGGCCCTTCGACGTTGCCGCGACGCAGGCACGTGTCGATGCGACCCTGGGGGCCTAGGCCATGCAGGCGCAACCTGTCGACGCCATGGGCACGGCCGCCGCGAATGGCGAGACGCTGATTGTCGATGTCGAGGGCTACGAGGGACCGCTCGACGTGCTGCTGGCGCTGGCGCGCGTGCAGAAGGTGGATCTCCGAAGGATCCCGATCCTGGCGCTCGCCGAGCAATACCTGGCCTTCATCGAGGCCGCGCGGATCCGCCAGCTCGACCTTGCCGCGGACTATCTGGTCATGGCGTCGTGGCTCGCCTATCTCAAGTCACGCCTGCTGCTGCCGCAGGACGACAAGCCCGGCGAGCCTTCGGCTGAAGAGCTTGCCGAGCGCCTGACCTTGCGCCTGCAGCGGCTGGAAGCCATTCGCATGGCCGCAGCCCGGCTCGTCGCGCGCGACAAGCTGGGCAGCGAGGTGTTCTGGCGCGGCTCGCCCGAAGGGATCCGCGTGATCCGCTCGCCGCGCTATGCCGACACGCTGATCGACCTGCTGAAGGCCTATGCCACGCAACGCGTCCGCAAGATCGCGCATGCGCATTACGAGGTTCAGAAACTGCGCGTGCTTGCGATCGAGGACGCGCGCAAGCGGCTGGAGCGGATGATCGGCACGGTCGTGGACTGGTCGGTGATCGATCACCTGCTGCCGCCCGATTTCAGCGCCGGTCGACCGCGCCGCTCGGGCCTGGCAAGCACCCTCTCCGCAACACTGGAGATGGCGCGGGACGGACATATCGAGTTGCGCCAGATGGCGCCCTTCGCACCGGTCTATGTCCGGCGGAAGGCGCAGGCGGATGACACGGCAGGCGGGACGGATACATGAGCGCGACAGGCAGCCCGATGCGCGAACCCAGCGACGTTGATGCGGCCCAGCTGCGCATGCTCGAGGCCGTGCTGTTCGCGGCCAGCGAGCCGCTCGACGAGGCCTCGCTGGTCGAGCGCCTGCCACCGGATGCCGATGTGCCCGCGCTGCTGGCAGAGCTCGAGCGCACCTATGCCGCGCGCGGCGTGAACCTCGTGCGTGTGGCGGGACGCTATGTCTTTCGTACCGCCCCCGATCTGGCAGGTCTCTTGCAGCGAAACGCCGTCGAGCAGAAGCGTCTGTCGAAGGCTGCGATGGAGACGCTTTCGATCATTGCCTATCACCAGCCGGTAACGCGGGCCGAGATCGAGGACATTCGCGGCGTGACCATGAGCAAGGGGACGCTGGACATCCTGCTCGAGATTGGCTGGATCCGCATGCGCGGCCGAAGGCGCGTGCCGGGCAGGCCCGTGACCTACGGCACGACAGACGCCTTCCTGATGCATTTCGGGCTGGACAAGGTCTCCGACCTGCCGGGCCTCGAGGAGTTGCGCGCCGCAGGCCTGCTCGAGGGGCGGATCCCGGCCGCCTTCGCCGTGCCTTCACCATCCGACACGCTGGCGCTCGACGAGGATCCGCTGATGGCAGGCGACGAGGGCGAGGCTTTCGAGCCGGAAAACACAGGCGGAGGCGGGGAAGGGGCTGGTTAGTCTTTACCCGGCACACCATCTCTTCGATTGCGCGCAGCGGCGGGTTTTGGGACAATCGTGCCAGATGAGCCGCCTGAACGCCTACACGCCGCGCGGCCTTGAGGATTGTTTGACATGGGAAGCTTCTCGATCTGGCACTGGCTCGTCGTAGCCGTGATTGTATTCCTGCTGTTCGGCGGGCGCGGACGGATCTCGGAGATCATGGGTGATGTTGCCCGCGGCATCCGCAGTTTCCGCAAGGGGCTGACCGAAGAGGAAAAGAACATCGAGAGCGGCAGCAAGGAACCGTCCGACAAGAAGAACTGAGCGCGCGGTCGCCCATGTTTGACATCGCCTGGAGCGAGCTTCTGCTTATCGCCATCGTGGCGCTCATCGTGATCGGGCCGAAGGACCTGCCGCAGGCCCTGCGCGTCGTCGGGCAGTGGATGGCCAAGGCAAGGCTCATGGCGCAGGAATTCCAGTCGCATCTCGACGACATGATGCGCGAGGCAGATGTCGAGTCGATGAAGAAGGAGTTCCGCGACATGACCCGCGTGCCCGAGTTCGAGAAGCTCGAGGGCGATCTCATGCGGGGGGATGTTGGCAGCGAGGCATCGGCGCAGGCGCCTGCCCCTGAACAGTCCAAGTCAGTCGCAGGCCCCGCACCAGCGCCCACGACACCTCCACCCGCAGCCGCGCAGACATGAACAGG
>JBEIFU010000105.1:0-8810 GCA_040382295.1 Alphaproteobacteria bacterium | reverse complement strand
GATCCGACCGGCGCCTATATCGTCGTGGCACAGGCCGCGGGGCAGACCTTTGGCATCGTGGTCGACACGGTGTTCGATACGGGGGAGATTGTCGTCAAGCCTGTCTGTTCCGTTCTCAAGGACATTCCGGTCTTTTCCGGCAACACAATTCTTGGTGATGGAAGCGTCATCATGATCCTCGATCCCAACGGCATCGCGGCAGCCGTATCGGGTGAGGTCGGGACACGAAGTGCTTCCTCCGACGCAGCAGGCGGCGCGTCCACAGACACTGAGCAAAGACAGTCCTTGTTGTTGTTTCGTGCCGGCTCACAAGAGACCAAGGCGGTCCTTCTTGGCTCGGTCACGCGGCTTGAAATGGTCGACGTGCAGAGGATCGAGCGATCTGATGGTCGCCACGTGTTGCAGTATCGGGGCAGCCTCATGCCGGTCGTTACCACGCTTGCCGGTTCCCTGCGCGCGGAAGGTCCGCAGCCGATCCTCGTGTTCAGCGAAGGTGAGCAAACGGTTGGTGTTGCCGTCGACGAGATCCTCGACATTGTCGAGGCCGCATTGAAGTTCGAGTTGTCCGCGTCCCATCCCGGCATCGTGGGCACCTCGGTTGTAAAAGGCAGGGCGACGGAGGTGGTGGATATCGCCTTCCATGTCGGTGAAGCCTTCCAGTGCTGGTTCGCGCAACCATCGGCCGGGCGTCCCCGTCGCAGCATCCTTCTGGTGGATGACAGTCCGTTCTTCCGGACGATGGTGGCGCCTCTCCTCATGGCGGCCGGGTATGATGTCACGGAAGCCTCCAGCGCCGAGGCAGCGCTGAAGCTGATGTCGGATGGCCGGCCGTTCGATCTGATCCTGAGTGACATCAGGATGCCAGGCATGGACGGTGCCCAGCTGGCTGCTGCGGTCAAGCGGGATCCCGCGTGGCGTGCCACGCCCATCGTGGGCCTTGCTGCGGAAGCGGACGGCAGCGATCCCGGGTGCTTCGATGTAGTGGCGCGCAAGTTCGATCGTGAGGGCCTGATCCACACGGTTCGCGGGATCATTCAATCGCAGGAGCGCGCGGCATGAACAAGATAAATTCTGCCGGCAACGAGTATGTCACTGTCATGATCGGGACGCAGGTGTTCGGCATTCCGATCGGTCTCGTCAACGAGATATTCAAGCCGGAAAGACTGACGCCTGTTCCGCTGTCTCACCCGGATATTGCCGGCGTCCTGAATCTGCGTGGTCGCATTGTCACCATGATTGACTGTCGACGGCGTCTCGGCATCCAGGCCGATGGGTCTGTGCAGGACTACATGGCGGTGGGCGTTGAGCGCGACGGGGACCATTATGGGTTGCTGTTCGACGGTGCTGGCGAGGTGTTGCGGTTCTCTCCTGAGCAGATTGAACCTCCGCCGGTCAATCTCGATCCGCACTGGAAGCGCGTGTCGCGCGGTGTGTTCCGCATGGACAGCGGACTTCTGGTGCTGCTCGATGTCAGCATTCTTCTTGACTTCGGACGACGCATTGCCGCTTAGGCCCCGTGCGTCATGGATAATATTCCATGAACGGGGTGTGCCTATCGCGTGTGTCCTTCAAGCCGTCTTTACGCTTGTGACGTAGTTTCCCTGCAGATGGTTGGCGGCCGATCCGGGCCTGCTGTGCCCTGAATGCGAAGGGATGCCGGAAGATGAAGGAATTCCTGATCGTCGATGACAGCCGCGTTGTTCGCAAGGTTGCCCGCCAGATCCTTGAGCAACTCGCGTTTCGCGCCAGCGAGGCAGAAGACGGCCGGGTGGCACTGGATGTGTGCCGCAAGCAGATGCCGGATGCAATTCTGCTCGATTGGAACATGCCGAACATGAATGGTATCGAGTTCCTGCACGCGCTGCGGCAGGAGCGGGATGGTGATCGGCCCATCGTGCTCTTCTGCACAACGGAGAGCGATATTTCCTTCATGGCCAAGGCTATCGAGGCCGGTGCCAATGAGTACATCATGAAGCCCTTTGACCGCGAAATTCTCGAGTCCAAGCTCGTGCAGGTCGGACTTTGTGGGGAAAGCATGGCTCCAGGATGATTGAGGCCAAGGTCACCCACGAGCGCGTTTCGCCAGCCGCCGGTGGCCCTGTTCGTGTGCTTGTCGTGGACGATTCATCCGTTATTCGGGGGGTGGTTTCGCGATGGATCGAGGCCTCAGCCGAAACCGTGCTTGCCGGTGTCGCGGTCAACGGGGCTGATGCGGTCAAACGCGCGGCTGCGCTCCAGCCCGACATCATCGTACTCGACATCGAGATGCCCGAGATGGACGGCTTGACGGCATTGCCGCTGCTGCTGAAATCCTGTCCTCAGGCGCGCGTGATCATGGCCTCCACTCTTACACGACGCAACGCGGAGATCTCGCTCAAGGCCCTGTCCCTGGGGGCTTCAGATTATGTTCCCAAGCCAACGGCCATGCATGGTGGTGACGCTGCCGAGGATTTCAAGCGAGAGTTGTTCGCGCGGATCCTGGGTCTTGGCCGGCGCGTGAAAGCGTCCAATGCCAGCCTGCGCACCGGTGATCCCGGGGTTTCCGCGAGGCCGGTCGCCTCCCGGCCTTCCTATCGTCTCCAGAAGCCTTCGCTGCTGCCAGCGCAGATCCTTGTCATTGGTTCTTCGACGGGAGGGCCGCAGGCGCTTACCCGTGTCATGTCCTCCATTGCCGTTGATCTGACTGTTCCTGTGCTTGTCACCCAACATATGCCTCCGGCCTTCACAGCCATTCTTGCGGAGTCGCTTGCGCGGACGTCGGGCCTCACGTGCGTCGAGGCTCAAGCGGGCATGATGCTCGAGCGTCGGTGTGTCTATGTTGCGCCTGGTGGTTATCACATGACAGTGCGCGGCAAAGCTGGTCCCATCGAGCTCAACCAGGGGCCCGCAGAAAATTTCTGCAGGCCTGCCGTGGATCCCATGATGCGCAGCGTTGCTGCTGCCTATGGGCCGCATGCACTGGGTCTCATCCTTACCGGCATGGGCGCCGATGGGAGGGAAGGGGCGCGGGCCATTGTCGGGGCTGGTGGAACCATCATCGCTCAGGATGAGGACAGCAGTGTCGTCTGGGGCATGCCTGGGGCGGTTGCAAATGCCGGGCTTGCTGCGGCCATTGTTCCCCTGGATGGGGTTGCTGCTGAGATCAAGAAATACCTGGGGCTGCGAACGCGATGATACCGGCGGACTTCGACCATCTTGCACACGTGCTGAAACGACGTTCGGGGCTGGTGCTCACGCCCGAGAAGGCCTACCTGATCCAAAGCCGGATCGGGCCATTGCTGCGTCGGCATGGACTTGCGCATGCTGAAGCGCTTGTTGCGCGTGTTCGTGCCGGCGATGAAGCCCTGACGCGCGACTTCGTCGAGGCGATGACAACCAATGAGTCCTTCTTCTTCCGTGACAAGACCCCCTTCGATCACTTCGAAAAGCTGATCCTCCCGCGCCTGATGAAGCTGCGCGCCGGCGAGCGGCGCATCCGGATCTGGTGTGCGGCCGCATCGACCGGGCAGGAGCCATATTCTCTCGCCATGATCCTGCGCGAGAAGGCGCATATGCTCAGTGGCTGGAAGATCGATATCGTGGGAACAGACCTGGCGACCGAGGTGCTGGCGCGTGCCAAGGCGGGCCTTTACACTCATTTCGAGGTGCAGCGGGGCTTGCCCGTCCAAATGCTGGTCAAGTACTTCACCAAGGAGGGCGAGCAGTACCGTCTGAAGGACGAGATCCGCGACTCGGTGCAGTTCCGGCCTCTCAACCTGCTTGATGCTTTCGTCGGGCTTGGCCGGTTCGACGTCGTTTTCTGCCGAAATGTGCTGATTTATTTCGATGAGACCACGAAGCGCGGCGTGCTTGAGCGCATTGCGCAACTGATGCCGGATGACGGCTATCTTCTGCTTGGTGCCGCGGAGTCGGTTGTGGGCGTAAGCAACCGTTTTCTTCCCCATGAATCGGCGCGGGGTGTGAATGTCAAGGCGCGCGCCGTCGAGTCAAAGCCGGTTGTCCCGCTGGTGCGAACCGCTTAGGCCCCGGGTACTCGTGTTCTGGGTGCGTTGAAAAGCCAAGGGGCGCTGCCGTCGCCGACAACGCCCCTTGTCAGACCCCCCGGTCCATTCAACGTATCAGGCAGCCTTGCCTTCAAGCGGGTCGCGCAGCACGTAGCCGCGACCCCAGACGGTTTCAATGTAGTGCTGACCTGCGGCAGCCTGCAATTTCTTGCGCAGCTTGCATATGAACACGTCGATGATCTTGAGCTCGGGCTCGTCCATGCCGCCATAGAGGTGGTTCAGGAACATTTCCTTGGTGAGGGTTGTTCCCTTGCGCAGAGAAAGCAGCTCCAGCATCTGGTATTCCTTGCCGGTCAGGTGCACGCGCTGGCCATCGACTTCCACGGTCTTGGTGTCGAGATTGACTGTCAGTCTGCCCGTCTGGATGACCGACTGGGAGTGGCCCTTGGAGCGGCGAACCACGGCGTGGACGCGCGCGATCAATTCGTCCTTGTGGAACGGCTTTGTCATGTAGTCGTCGGCGCCGAAACCGAGGCCCTTGACCTTGTTTTCGATCTGCGTGGAGCCAGACAGGATCAGGATGGGCGTGGCAATCTTGTTCACGCGCAGCTGCTTGAGCACGTCGAATCCGGACATGTCAGGCAGCTGCAGATCGAGTATGATAATGTCGTAATCGTAGAGTTTTCCGAGGTCTACACCTTCTTCCCCAAGGTCAGTTGTGTAAACATTAAAACCCTCGGACTTGAGCATCAGTTCGATGCTCTGCGCCATTGCGCTATCGTCCTCGATCAAGAGAACTCTCATCGTTGCAGTCTCCCCTCGCAGTCCGGCGTGCGCCGGTACCCTTGTTGGTTCATTCACCAACGAATCTAGTCGGTAAAACTTAAGAAAGCTTAACCGCGTAGAGAGGGACGTAAACCGGATCGATAAAATTTGCGGTGTGGCTGCAGCTTTCCGGTACCAGCGCCGCCTTAGGGCAACCTTAAGCCAAATGTCTTCATAATGACCGTGGTTTAGGCAGGCTAACTCATGCAGTCTCTCATCTCGGCTATCGAAGAAACGCAACGCTCCCGTTCCTATGGGCGGGTGACGGCGATCAATGGCCTTCTTCTGGAGATTGCCGGGACGATCGATCCACTCGGGGTTGGAACGCGGCTTTCGATTCAATCCTCCGAGCCGCGTCCTGTGTCGGCGGAAGTCACTGGCTTCCGGGATGGTCGCGCGCTGGCCATGCCTTTCAATTCTATCGATGGTGTGCGCATGGGCTGCAAGGCCTTCGTGGAGCCATATTCCGGCAGCATTCGTCCCTCCGGGGCCTGGCTTGGCCGCGTTCTCAATGCGCTGGGTGAGCCGGTGGACGGGCAGGGCCCGCTTGAGAACGGACCGGTTCCCGTCCGGCTCAGGAATACCCCGCCGTCGGCGCATGCCCGTGCCCGGGTTGGCGGAAAGATCGATTTGGGTGTGCGTGCACTGAACATGTTCACGACCGCCTGTAGCGGGCAGCGGCTTGGCATCTTCGCGGGTTCGGGCGTGGGCAAGTCGGTGCTCTTGTCGATGATTGCGCGCTACACGGCCGCAGATGTGATCGTCATTGGTCTTGTTGGCGAGCGGGGTCGCGAGGTGCAGGAATTCCTGCAGGATGATCTTGGCCCTGAAGGACTTGCGCGCAGTGTTGTCGTGGTGGCGACCTCGGATGAGACCGCCTTGATGCGCCGACAGGCGGCCTATCTGACGATCTCGACATGCGAGTATTTCAGGGATCAGGGACTGCGGGTCCTTTGTCTCATGGACTCCGTCACGCGATTTGCCATGGCACAGCGCGAGATCGGTCTGGCCAGCGGTGAGCCGCCAGCTTCGCGGGGCTATACGCCATCCGTATTCGCGGAACTGCCGCGTCTCCTGGAGCGCGCAGGTCCCGGCGTGCAGGGCTCGGGCTCCATCACGGGGCTGTTCACCGTGCTCGTCGAGGGCGACGACCACAATGAGCCTGTCGCTGATGCTGTCCGGGGTATTCTCGATGGTCATATCGTTCTTGAGCGTGCCATCGCCGAGCGCGGCAGGTTTCCGGCCGTCAATGTGCTGAAGTCCATTTCACGAACCATGCCTGCGTGTAACCGGCCGGAGGAGCAAGCCCTGGTCAATGAAGCGCGCCGAACGCTCGCGGTTTACGAGAATATGGCTGAGCTCATAAGGCTTGGTGCCTACAAGGCGGGCTCGGACCCTGAGGTTGACCGGGCCATCGCACTCTATCCGCAGCTCGAAGCCTTTCTATCGCAGCAAAAGGCCGAGCGTGGGGATCTGGTTCACGGCTATCAGCGGATGGCTCAAATTCTGAACAGCGTGAAGTAACAATCAAGAAGCAGGGGGAAACATGAAGTCGCGTGAGGCACTGATCAGGCTCAATCGTTTTCGGGTGGACGAGATCCGCAAGCGGCTCAAGTCGCTCGATGACATGAGGTCCGATCTGGCGAGGAAGATGTCTGATCTGGAGACCATGGTGCAGGAGGAGCAGCGGCGTTCGCAGCAGAGCGATCTCGCGCGACTGGCTTATCCAACGTTTGCGCGATCTGTCATGGCCCGCCGCGAGAATATCCAGCGGACCATCGACGAGGTCGACAAGCAGGCTGCGTCGGTCACCGAGGAACTGCAGGGCGCGTACCGCGAACTCAAGAAGTACGAGATCGTTGCAGACGCCGAGGCCCAACGAGACCGCGTGGAATATGCGCGCCAAGTCCAGGCCGAGATCGACGAAATCGCCCTTGGACGTCACGCGCGCAAGGCCTGAACGCCGCCTTTCGCAGCATGCCTGTCCTGCATGGTTCGTGCCGTGTCCCGGCTGGAGGTATCAAGCCGCCAACCGGTCGAATAGTGTTGGCTGCCTTGCGTCGGGCGATGGTCTTGGCTGTCCGACGGGGAAGAGGTCGATTTCAGAGTCCCGCACCGGTGCCAGCAGCGAAAGCAAGGTCTCCAAGGCCGCGTCGGGGTCTAGCCAGATGGGGAGATCACGCGGGTCCAGCATGACGGGCATGCGCGCGTGTACTGCTGAAAACAGGGCGTTGGACGGACAGGAGATATAGGCGAAGCTTTCCCCGCCTGTTTCGGCTCTGTTCCACAGCCCGGCGAGCATCATGGGCTTGCCAGACCTCAGCCGCATGCAATATTCGCGCGTCTTGACGTCGGCGATCCGTTTCCATTCGAAGAACTTGTCTGCTGGAATGATGCAGCGCTGGCTGTTCAGGAGTCGACGCCATGTGGCGTTGGTGCTCAGGGCTTCGACCTGGACGGAGGTTAACGGCTTGGCGGGGGTGTTGGTCAGGCTTCCCGAGTTTGTCTGCAGGCCCCATCGCATCGGTGAGAGCGCCAATTCGCCGAGGCCCTCGTGGCGTACGACAAGTCGCCGGGCGCCGGGGTTTGCGGGGATACACGGTTTGGGCGAAATCCGGAGTGCGCCCTTGTTCTGGGCTGGCTGGTTTTGGACCATGCGCAGGATGCGAGCGGGGCTTGAGGCAGGCTTTCTGGCGAAAAGCATCGGGGGCTCCTTGTCTTATAAACCTATTGTTCATTATTTGTTCTAGTCCGTCAATCCCTCCTGTCACTGGATTTCCACAGTTGGTGTGGGGCGTGTCACCGTGGCACACTGAGCCCCGAAGGCCGCGTCGTTGCCGGGAGAGGGGACCCGCGGACCACCAACAGGGAGAGAGACACGCCATGGCTGCCGAGCAACAGAAGCCATCATCTGAACCAGTCGGGGGGCACCCTGAGCTCAAGCGGACACTCGGGCCATTCGGTCTGATCGGCTTGGGGATCGGTGCCATCATTGGCGCCGGTATTTTCAGCATCACGGGGACGGCTGCGGCCGAGCATGCCGGTCCTGCGATCACGCTTTCATTCGTGCTGGCCTGTATCGGGTGCGTCTTTGCCGGCCTGTGCTATTCGGAGCTCGCTTCGATGATCCCGCAGTCGGGCAGCGCCTATACCTATACCTATGCCGCATTCGGCAGTTTCGCTGCCTGGATCATCGGGTGGGACCTTACGCTTGAGTATGGTGTTGCCGCAGCGACCGTCGCCGTTTCATGGGGAGGGTACTTCAAGGGCTTCCTTGCGGATGCAGGCATTGTCCTGCCGGTGGCGTTATCCTCCGCGCCCATAGCCAGCGACAGCAATGGTAACCTGGTGGCCACCGGTGCCATCCTCAACCTGCCTGCTATGGGTATCGTGCTGTTCCTGACAGGCTTGCTCTCGCTGGGCATTCGGGAGTCCGCCTCGGTCAATGGGCTGATGGTGCTTTTGAAAGTTGCCGTGATCCTGGCCGTCATCGGATTTGGACTGCCCCTGATCGTGCCCGAAAACCTTGATCCCTTCATTCCCGAGAATACCGGCAAGTTCGGTGAATTCGGCTGGTCGGGCATTCTTGCAGGTGCCGGCGTGATCTTCTTTGCCTATATCGGCTTCGACAGCGTGTCCGTTGCGGCCCAGGAAGCCAAGAACCCGCAGCGGGACCTGCCCATCGGCATCCTTGGGTCGCTGGCCATCTGCACGGTGCTCTATATCCTCATGTCGCTCACGATGACGGGGCTTACCCCCTATCCCACCCTCAACGTGGACAATCCCGTCTATGTTGCCATCGCTGCGGGTGGAGAGAGCCTCAAATGGCTCGCGCCCCTGGTCAATATTGGTGCCATCGCGGGGCTCTCGACCGTCATCCTCGTCTCGCTCTACGGGCAGACGCGCATCTTCTATTCGATGTCCAGAGACGGGTTTCTTCCTCCAGTTTTTGCCCGCGTCGATCCAAAGTTCAACACGCCG
>JBEIFU010000104.1:0-8824 GCA_040382295.1 Alphaproteobacteria bacterium | reverse complement strand
GTTTCGCGCAATCGTGAAGATCCAGTTGGTCGGTGACCCTTTTTCCTGGGAATAGAGGCGGGCCTTGTTCCAGACGGTCAGGAGCGTTTCCTGGGCCAGCTCGTCGGCGAGGGCCGCATCCGCGCCCTGGCGCATCATGAAGGCCTTGATGCGGGGGCGGAAATCCTTGAAGAGCGCCGTGAAGGCTTCGCTGCTGCGATCAGCTGCAATGCGCAGGATGAGATCGGACATGCCTCCCCGTAGAGCTGGCGCGGGGCGGAAGCCCCTTTGGAGAATGTGGTTGGACCAGGTCATTCTATCGCTTTCAAGCAACTGAGAGCGATACGCCAGTTCGCGCCGTCCGGATCAGCCCGGGCACCCCCTGCGAAGGGTTTCCCGGGCCGCAATTTCAGGGATCAGAAGGTAAATTCCGTGCCCAGGGCGCCGCTGACTGGCTCCGCCCGGTTGCGGTCACGCAGGCTGCCCTCGGCGCCGAAGTGCACCCGCATGCCGATACCCACGCGGAAAGTGTCTGTCTCCGGCAGCGAGTCGGGGTTCTGCCACCCCAGGCCCACGAGCGCGAAGATGGACGTATCATACTCCTCGATCAGGTATTCCGCCTCGCCGGAAATGTCCCAGCTGTCGACATCCGTGAGGCCATTGTCCCAGGCGCCGTAAGCAAATCCGGCGCGCCAGGCCAGGTTGGGCGCCGCATAGTAGGACCCCTTCGCACCCAGTTGCCATCCGTCGATGTTGAGGGCTGCCCCATCATAGGATGAGTGTCCCACATGCCCGGCCAGGGTAAACTGCTCCCAGTACTTCTCGCCGAACGCCGAGATGGCAACCCCGTCGTTTTCGACGCCGTTGTCGAGTGACTGATAGTGAAGCTGCGCACCAGCTGCGAAGTCGGCGCTGTCCCGCCAGAACAGGCTACCGCCGATCTTCATCTGGTCCGTGGTGCTGGGGCCATCGAAACGATAGCTCGCAAAGCTGAAGTCGGCCTGCACGTTCCACTTGTCGGGGAACGTCCACAGGGCCGAGGTCTGGCCACGATAAATGTTGATGTCATCGCTCGAAGGGCCATCCAGGTTGAGATAGCTGAACCCGAATTCGCCGACGCCCGTCAGGCGGGCCCCTTGGGCGACGGCTGCACTCATGGCAACGAGGCCACAGGCTGCGGCGAGCAGGCGCGTTTTGTACTTGGTCTTCATGTTCATGTTCTCCACCATGTTTGTTGTTGTTCTCGCGCAGGCACGCGCGAATCATTCTTGCATTGGAGAGAGCATGAAGCCTTTGCCCGGCGAGACAAGCCGTCGCCGGGAAATCCACAAGCGTTTGCAAGGAGCCGTTGCGTCGTGGACGCGGCCGCCAGGCCTCAGGCCTGAGCAACCTGGTCAGTCACTTCCCGGCGAACGCGCCAGAAGCGCATCACGCGCTGCGCGGTTTCCGACGTGACCTGGTCGTAGAGGTCGAGAACCTCGTGGATGTTGCGGTTCGTGGCGCCGCTGTTGGGCAGGACGGAAACGGCAATCGTCGAGAATGTACCGCGCTCAAACCGCAGCGAACGGCAGATGATGGCGATGCCCTCAATATTGCGGGCATTGAAAAGGCGCTTGATGGTTCGCACGTCGACTTCGGCGAGGCGGGCAAAGGCGTGGATCAGCTCGGCCGTCTTTCCAGACTTGACCAGCTGGATCAGCAAGCCCTCGTTGAGCTTTCGCTGCTGGAACATCTCGCCCACATAGACAGTGGCCTTGCGGTCTGCAGCGCGCAGCTGCCTGAGCTCCGAGGCCACCTCGCGCTCGGCTTCCTGCAGCGCCCGCTCCAGCTCCTCGAGCGGGATCGCCTCCATCCGCTTCTGAACCTGTTCGCGCAGTTCGGCCTTCACGAACGTGAAGAGTTCATTGACCATGTCCGCGGGCAGGTCCTGGCGACTGACCAGCGGCGCCTGGAGGATGGCGCTGGTTTCAGCACGCTCCATGACCTTGCGGAATGTACCGCGGGACACCTTCGCCCCGCTATTGGCAACAAGTTGCGAAACCGCCGCATCATCACCATGCTGGACGATCGCTTCCGAAACGATTTCAGGAATGGCGGGGCGCTGCGCCAGGGCGCCGATCTTTTCCTGATTGCCGGTTTCAGCAATCGAGATCAGGTCTTCGTCCTGCAGCACGGGGCTCTTGGACAGGACTTCCCGCGCAATCTCTGCTTCGTCCATGGCAAAGCCCCGGATCAGGGCATGGGGTGCATTCGGATTACTGGACAGGCGCGCGGCAAGGTGCTTGCGGACGGCTGCATCCATGCCGGTGGCGACCTTGTTGATGATTTCGCCAAAATAGCTTTTCTCGGCATCGGAACAGTCATGCGCATTGTCCAGGAAGACATCGGTGACCTCGCGCAGCAGTTCGCGGCGCTTGTCGCTCGAAGTTTCCTTGGCAAGATCGACCAGACGATTCAGGCGTGAGGATGCTGACGGCATGCTTAAGCGACCTCGGACGGCAAATGGCAGATGCGGCCGCAATTCTGTTGCAGAAGGATAAAGATAAGGTCACCGACGCTGGTTAGCGGCTGGTAAATCGGGCCGGTTCGTCCCGCTCGATGGTAACGAAACTGTCGGGGTAAAAACCATTGAAGGCCGTTCGCAGGGCACACGAATAGGCACCCGTTTTCTGGAATTCGATCCAGTCACCGGCCGCGACCTGGTCGGGCAGGTCGATGAGGTAGTTCAGGACATCCAGCGAGTCGCAGGTCGGACCATAAACCTTGAAGGCGGCAGGCCTCGATTTCTTCTCCCGGATCCGCCCGTTCGGTGCCGTCGTGTAGACGCGCGCGGGGTAACGCACGGGCCAGTTCTTGAGCGCATATTCGTTCAGGCTGCCATAGATGCCGTCATTGATGTAAAGCGTCTGGCCACGGCGCAGGGAAACCTGGGTGATGACCGACATGCCGTCCGCGACCAGGGCACGCCCTGGCTCGCACAGGATCGTGCAGCCCGTCGGCAGGGGCAGGCTCTTCAACTCATCGCGGATGACCGCGAAATACTCCTCCAGCGGTGGAACGGTCACATTCTGGTAGTAGCCGGGAAACCCGCCGCCCACATCGATGGCGGTAATGGGTATACCGGCCTGCCGCATGACTTCGCCGCAGCGCGCCAGCGCGGTCTTGTAGGAAGATGGAAAGAGGCATTGCGAGCCCACATGGAATGTCAGCGCGGGTTGGGCGCCTGAAGCGGCGATCGCGCGCAGCAGGGCGGCGGCGCCGCTGACACTGACGCCAAACTTGCTGGAAAGTTCAAGCAGGGCGCCATCCGCTGGCACCTGCAGGCGTACATAGAAGGTCAGTGACGCCGCAAGCGAAGGATCCTGGGAGGCACCGGTCTCCTCGAGGGCGGACTGGAGTTCCTCCTGACTGTCCAGCGCGAAGTGGCGCACGCCATAGAGCCTGAAGGCCTCGCCGGTCGTGCCACGAATGCGCACGGGCGCCATGAAATTCATGCAGGCCGCGGGAAAACGCTCGGCGATGTAGCGCACCTCGGCGATCGAGGCGACGTCGAAGCGATTGATACCGGCGGCTTGCACCATGTCGAGCACGGGCAGGGCGTGATTGGCTTTCACGGCATACATGGTCTCGCCGGGAAACCCCTGCCGAAACGCGTCCGCGACCCGGCGAAACTCCGGCGGGTGCAGGGCATAGACCGGAAGATCGGGTTGAAGTGTCTCGATCACTTCCTGGACCGAGGCGTAGCGCGTTACCGGCAGGGCGCTGGCGGCAGTAATGCTGTGGGATGATCCTGGCATGGCGTGCTGACGCTCGGGTGAGGGGTGGAGATCTTCGCAACCCGCCAGCACCCCCGCCACGATTGTCGTGGAGAGGCACGCCAGGCTTCTTCCGTCCACGCCCGTTGCTGACAGCGGACGCTGACCTGCAAGCAGGCTGTTCAAACCGCGCGCGAAATCTGCCTTCACGTGAATCACTTCGCAAGCCGAATTGCGGGGTTGAGCTGTCTCCAGCGGACGAGCCGTCGGACGTCCGGATTGGCCGGCAACATATTCTGTGCGTCATGCGCAAGCTGAAAGATCAGGCCAGAGCAGCGCTCGATGACGATGCCCCGGGCTCTATCCGGGCGTCGACCTCAGCACCGGCTAAGCCCCTGAAAAGCCGCATCGACCGATCTGGTAACCGGCCAAAAGACCGGCCAAAGAACAGGACGAAAATTAACGACTTGGCCACCTAATCCCATGCTATAATTGACTTTATGACAAGTGATCATAGGGACAGGAAACCGGCCAAATCAGAAGCCAAGGATGACGGTGAGAGCCTCGGTCTCATGGAGCCGATGCTGATATCCGAGAGCAGCGGCAAGCGTGGCCCCTTGAGCGATCTTGCGCTCGAAGTGGCTCAGAAATCAGCGAGCCTTCGATCCAGCCTGCCGCCAGGCGTTGCGCACGCGCTGGCCGACCTCGTGCGCGCGATGAATTGCTACTACAGCAATTTGATCGAAGGGCATGACACGCACCCGATCGACATCGAGCGCGCCCTGAAAAAGGACTTCAGCAAAGACCCCAGGAAGCGCGATCTGCAGCTGGAAGCAAAAGCGCACATCGCAACACAGGAATGGATCGACGCCGGCGGCCTCGATGGCCGGGCGGTCACGCGTGACGGACTGCGGGAAATTCATAGACGTTTTTGCGAGTTGCTGCCCGAAGACCTCTTGTGGGCGAAAGGCGCAGGAAAGGATGAGCGCATCCTCGTCCGCCCCGGAGAATTCAGGGAACGTTACGTGCAGGTGGGCAAGCATGTTCCCATCAGCCCTGGCGCCGTGCCCCGATTCATGAATCGCTTCGAGAACGCCTACAGCAAACTCGGCAAGTTGGATTCAATCATCGCTGCAGCGACGGCCCATCATCGCTTCGCATGGATACACCCCTTCATGGATGGCAATGGCCGCGTCGGAAGGCTCATGTCCTATGCGATGCTCCGTGAAGCCCTCGACACCGGTGGCATCTGGTCGATCGCACGTGGCCTCGCGCGCAGTATCGAAGAATATAGAAAACATCTTGCCGACTGCGATCTGCCACGCCGCAACGATCTTGACGGGCGTGGCAGCCTGAGCGAGGAAGCGCTTGCCGCCTTTGCAAAATACTTCCTCGAGACCTGCCGTGATCAGATCGACTTCATGGAGGGATTGGTGCGGCCCTCCGAGCTGCGTCCGCGCATGCTGGTCTGGGCCGAAGAAGAGATGAAGGCCGCTCGCCTGCCGCTCAAGAGCAGTCAGCTCCTCGAAGCGATCCTTTATCGAGGCGAATTGCCCAAGGGAGACGCTGAGACGCTGCTCGGGGTGAGCGAGCGCACCGCACGCCGCATCTACACGGCGCTGATCGAACGCGGCGCGCTCACGAGCGAGAGCAGGCAAGCCCCGCTGCGCCTGGCCTTCCCGGCGGCACTTGCCACCCGCTGGATGCCGGGACTGTTTCCGGACAAGAGACAGAGCGACTGAAACAATGTCCGCCAGGATGTTGAAACCCGTCGCTGAGCGTTTCCCCGGTTAATCCGCTTCGCAAGCCGAATTGCGGGGTTGAGGAGCGTCGAGCGGGAAAACGATCGGGAGCCCTCCAGAATTGAGTTGATCTGAAAACGCCTCAACCTGCTAGGCCTGCAAGGGAAGTAGCAGAGCCGCTTCAAATCCTTCTGGCTGCATATTGCAGAGCCGGAGCGTTCCGCCGTGGGCCGCGGCGGCTTGGGCGGCGATCGCAAGCCCCAGACCCGAACCGCCGCTGCGGGTACCGCCAGGGCGAAAGAATGGCGTGGAGAGCCGCGTGAGCGCTTCTTCTGGCGCGCCGTTGCCGGCGTCGGTCACCGCGATCACAAGCATCGACCCCTCGTGGCGGGTGACGATGCGAATGGGCGGCCTTCCATGCTTGGAGGCGTTTTGAATCAGATTGGTCAGCGCCCGGCGCAGGCTCTCCGGGCGGCCGACATAAGCACCAAGGCTGGGCCCCTCCAGGCTTACAGGACATCCATCCGCCTGCTTGAAGGCGACCAATTCGGAAATCAGCGCATCGAGATCGAAAGAGCGCTCGGGCTCCGTCGTAGCGCCTTTGGCGAACATCAGGAACTGGCCCACCAGGCGATCGATCTCGGCGATCTGGCGATGGGCTGTGGCCGCCAGCTCGGTGTCGCGTTGCGACGACATTTCGAGGGTGAGGCGCAGTTTCGCCAGCGGAGTACGGATGTCGTGGGACACGCCGGCGAGCATCACGGCGCGGGCTTCATCAAGGGCGGCAAGCTGCGCGCGCTGCGCATTGAAGGTCTCGGTCAGCACCTGCACTTCCCGCAGGCCCCGGTCATCGACATCCAGGGCCTTGGCCCCGTGCGGCGCTGCCACCGCTGCCGTCAGGGCCTCCAGCGGCTGCGCGATCCACCGCTGCAACAGCACCGCCGGCAGCAGCGCCAGGAGAAACCCGCACAAGGCGCTCAGGAACAGCACATTGCCGGGCTTCAGTGCGGCAGGGACGCGAGAGCTCAGCCAATACATGTCAGGGCCGATCTGAACCTGCAGCCAAAGGTGCCCATCAGGATCGGTCCGCCAGACAATCTCCGACACGGGTCCAGGACCAAAGGCGTCCACCAGCGCCTGCATGAACACCCGCTCAAGCCACCGCGGCGGCGGACCGCCGAGGCGAGGCGGCCCGGGACCCGCCCACACATCCAGGAATTCTGATCGGTCCAGCGTTGCAATCAGCTCAGCCCGAACCTCCGGGCTCACTTTTGCTGCAGCCTCGGACACGGCCAGGATATTCTGCGCGACAATCCCTCCCACGCGCTGCGCTTGGGGTTGCAGAACGAAAGCCCCCAAGATCAGCGACGCCAGGATTTGGCCGAGAAAGATCAGACCCACGGTCATCGCAAGGGTGCGGCCCGCAATCGTGTGCGGCGACCAGAACCGCGTCACGCCTGTCCTCCACTGAACACATAGCCCGCGCCCCAGACGGTCTTGATCCACAGGGGATTGCCGGGGTCGTCTTCTATAGCCTTCCTGAGCCTCGCGACCTGCACGTCGATGGCGCGGTCGGTTACCTCGGCGTCGCGGCCGACGGTGAGCTCGATCAATTGGACACGGCTCAGGGGGCGCCCCGGGCGCAAGGCAAGAGCTGTCAGCAGATTGAACTCGCGGGTAGACAATTCGACCCTGACACCGTCGCGTTCCAGCGCCATGCGATCGACGTCCAGCACGAAGGGGCCAAACCGCACCACATGACCCGGCGCCGGCGTTGAACGGGGCGTCCGGCGCAGCACCGCGGCCAGCCGCGCCAACAGCTCGCGGGGCGTGAAGGGCTTCGCAAGATAGTCATCGGCGCCCATCTCAAGGCCCAGGATGCGATCCATGGGGTCACCTTTGGCCGTCAGCATCAGGATCGCGACGGGATCCTCCGCCGCCCGCAGCCGACGGGTGATGGCAAGCCCGTCCTCGCCCGGCAGCATCAGGTCCAGGACCAGGGCGTCGGCGGGCTCTCGCGCGAGAGCCTGGTTGAGCGCTGCACCGTCGGCCACCGCCCGAACCTTGAATCCGTGCTCGGCCAGATAGCGTTGGAGCAGCGACCGCAGTTCTGGATCGTCATCGACGACGATGACTCTTTCGCCTGTGAGCGACATGTGACCTCAGGAAATACATCGCAAGATTTAGCCAACCCGACGCCTCTTGTAGACTGCAAGTCGTTTCAAACTGTTTCAGGACCGCACGGTTGAAACGATTTGCAACCAATGGGCCCGGCGATGACATCACTGCGCAATCCCCGCGCTGCAGAAAAGGAACCGCGCCGCAACGCCGGCTCACTCAGCTAATGGAGATTGTCATGATGAATAAAACCTTAATGTCTGCTGTCGCCCTCACCATGGTCCTCGGCCTTACCGCCGTCAGCGTCGCGGAAGCGAGGGAGGGGCGCGTCCGAGCCCGGGGCGAGAACGGCGCCGCCGCCGCCGGCGCAGGCCCCAACGGCGGGGCTTTCGTCCGCGGCCGGGGCGCGGTGCAGAACGCAGACGGCTCGGTGACGGCTGGCAGCGCCGGCGCGATCCGTACCCCCATGGGTGGCCGTGCAGTCCGCGGCTCCACCACCACGGTCAACCCCGATGGGTCTGCCACCCGCCGCGGCGGCTTTGCAGCGCAGGGTGCTCAGGGCGGCGCCGTGACCTCGCAAGGGTCGTCCACGCTGAACGCGGACGGGACCTATTCCGGATCCCGGACCACCAACGCCACTGGCCCGCAGGGTCAAACCTACCAGGGGACGACAACCTATGACTCACAGAATGGGGTGACCCGCACGACGACCTGCACCGACGTGACCGGCGCAGTCATCCCCTGCCCACGTCAATAACCCACGCCTCGATCCAGCGGCAGTAAAGACGTCGCTGGATCGCTTTCCCGACGCGAGCACAGAAGTACGCTCTTCGGGCGCT
This sequence comes from Alphaproteobacteria bacterium, assembly GCA_040382295.1. GTDB lineage: Bacteria > Pseudomonadota > Alphaproteobacteria > Micropepsales > Micropepsaceae > SZUA-430. The sequence continues at coordinate 391 of JBEIFU010000104.1, read as the reverse complement.
GGTTAGTCGTCGCGTCGACCGGGCGGCCCTTCTCTGCCGGATTGAAGAGATGAAGGCATGCCATGCGAACCCATTGTTCCGCCGGCCGATGACCTTTCTCGAGACTTTCCCGGCAGGGGTGATCGTTTTGCTGAACAGTGCCTGCATGCTTTGGCGCGGGACTGCTGCACGAAGTGTCGGCACTGTTCTTTCTGAGTACATGCGTGAAGAGGACGAGATGAAAGTGACGGGTGGCTGCTACTGCAAGGCACTGCGCTATGAGGCTGAAGGCGAGCCAATGATGAAGGCGCAATGTCATTGCAGGGAGTGCCAGTACATCACGGGCGGATCGCCGAATGTCTTCATGGCGATGCCCGTGCCCGGCTTTCGCTATGTGGCGGGTGCGCCAAAG
>JBEIFU010000103.1:0-8923 GCA_040382295.1 Alphaproteobacteria bacterium | reverse complement strand
GCGGCGCGTCGACCTCGACGACCGCGGCAACGTCGTGGGAGAGAGCCAGCTTCTGACCGATGTAGGTGCCAGGATCCGCGACGTGCGCACCAGCCCTGACGGCTACCTTTATGTCACAACCGATGACGATCAGGGCAAAGTACTGCGCCTCGAGCCAGCCCGCTGAGTCACAAGACCGGCTTGGTAAATCACGTCCGGCGCTGGGTCACAGAAATGCTGCTTGATCCCTCCTCGCGGGTGTTGTTGTGTAGTCCCTGATCTTGTCGCGTGTCGGGGGACGCGCGCCGGGTTGGGGATTTTTCGTGTCCAAAAACATTGTCATCGCAGGATTTTGCCTGCTGTTGGGCGGCTGCACGCTTCTGGAGTCAGTGTCGGAACTGGCGCCTGGCGACGTGCCGTCGAATTGGTCGCAGCCTGTTGTCAGCTCCGCCCAGGCCTGGCCCGCGCGTGACTGGTGGACCGGATTTGCGAGCGACGAGCTCGACGCGTTGGTCGAAAGTGCTCAACGCGAAAACCTCGACATCATCATCGCCAAGGCACGGGTCGAGCAGGCTGACGCGTTGGCACGCCTCGCGGGCTCCTCGCTCTTGCCATCGGTTTCAGCGCGTCTTGGCGCGCGCGAGGACGGCGCCATTCATAGCCCGTTGTCGACGCCGGTTCAGACCCTGTCAGCCTCGGCCTCGGTGTCCTACGAGCTGGACTTCTGGGGGCGCAATTTCGAGAGTGCCCGCGCGGCATGGCGTTCCCTCGAGGCGAGTTCCTTCGACCGCGAGACAGTCGCACTCACGGCCGTGTCGAGTGTCGCCAACACCTATTTCCGACTGCTGTCGCTCCGCGATCGTCTGCGCGTCTCAAGGCTCAATGTTGCCAATGCCAGAAAGATCCTCGACCTCACCCGCAAGCAGTTCGAGGCTGGCACGATCAGTCGTCTTCCCGTTGCCCAGCAGGAATCGCTCCTCGCGTCGCTCAACGCGCAAGCCGCAAGCCTGGAGTTGCAGGAGCGGCAGACGCTGGGATCCCTTGCAGTGCTGCTCGGAAAGCCGGTGCAGGATTTTGTTGTAGGCGCCCAGTCTCTCGAAGGCCTGGCGGCCCCCCTCGTCGCACCGGGACTGACATCCGAGCTTCTGGTGCGCAGACCCGACGTCAAGAGCGCCGAAGCAGCACTGTCGGCAGCGAACGCTGACCTCGCCGCCGCGCGCGCGGCCTACCTGCCAACCATCTCGCTGACTGGCGATGCCGGTGTCACCAGCACGGCTCTGTCCGGGCTGATCAGCGGCAGCAACGGCGCCTACTCCGTCGGCGCAACGCTGATCCAGGCCGTGTTTCGGGGAGGCGCGTTGATTGCGAGCAATGACCGCGCCTATTACCGGCGCGAGGAGCTGCTGGCGTCCTATCGCAAGACCACACTGAATGCCTTCGCGGATGCGGACGCTGCGCTCACGGGCGCGGTGACGTCCGGCCTGCAGGAGCAGCAACAATCCGTTGCCGCAGCGTCGGCGGGCGAGGCGTTGCGGATTGCCGAAGCGCAATACAAGGCGGGCAGCGTGGACTTCCTGACCGTGCTGAATGCCCAGCAGTCCCTCTATTCGGCGCAGGACCAGCTGGCCCAGACCCGCCTCGCGCGTCTGCAGGCTTTGGTGGGTCTGTTCCGTGCACTGGGAGGTGGCTGGCAGGCCCCGGCCTGAGCCAGGCGAGTTCCCGGGCCACAGGGAGCGGTAAATATTTCTTGATCCTGGGCACGTCGTTTCGCAGGAAATGCTGGAATATAAAGAGAAATCATACGGTTACGCCTGCGCCTCTTTCCAATTTGACGCAGGCGCTCCATGAAGATGCAACTTCAGTTTGTGCAACGCATCGGTTTAGTTTGTTCTGGGGAATGGGTGGCTTGAAGTGATGCGTACGCTGGGCATTTTGATAACGGTAATCGTCCTGGCGACGGCGGCCTATTTCGGGTGGCAGTACTGGTTCGCGCCAGCCCAGAATGCCGTCAGCTACACGACGGTCAAAGTCGAGCGCGGGGACGTCATCCAGCTTGCCCAAACCAACGGCACCATTAATCCCGTCAGCGTGATCAACGTCGGTACCCAGATCTCGGGTGTCGTCAAAACCATCAACGCCGATTTCAACCAGATTGTTGAACAGGGCCAATTGCTGGCCGAACTCGACACGCGCGTTCTTGAAGCGGCTCTGGCCCAGAGCCGGGCGCAGCTACGCAAGGCGCGGGCCGCCGCGGCCCTGGCCAAGGTGACCTATGAACGGCGAAAAGCCCTGGTGGAAGAAGGGGCCGCTTCGAAAGCCGACGTTGATGCCGCAGCTCAGCAACTTGAAGCAACCGCCGGTGACGAAGCCATTGCAGAAGCCGCTGTCAAACGGGACGAAACCAATCTCGGGTTCGCAGTGATCACCGCGCCCGTGTCCGGCGTGATCCTGTCACGCGACGTGGACGTGGGTCAGACCGTCGCCGCAAGCTTCCAGACACCCACCCTGTTCAAGATCGCGCCCAGCCTGAAGAACATGCAAATCGATACGAACCTGTCAGAGTCGGATGCCGGCAGCATCAAGGATGGTCAGAAAGCAGCCTTCACGGTCGATGCCTTTCCGCGACGCACCTTCGAAGGCAAGGTTCGCCAGATCAGGCTCAGCCCAAGCACCATCCAGAATGTCGTGACCTATAACGTGGTCATAGATGTCGACAATGCAGACCTGCAGCTGCTTCCCGGAATGACCGCCTTCGTGCGCATCACCGTTGGGGAAGACAAGAATGTCCTGCGGGTTCCAAATGCAGCCCTGCGCTTCCGGCCCAAGGGCGACGACAAGGGACAGAAAGGCAGGGACGAGGCGAAAGCGGCGGCGGCTGGTTTAGGGGCGAAGGCTGGCACCGAGCCGCAGCGCGTCCATGTCCTTCGGAATGGCAAGCCCCAGCCCGTCCGCGTCACCACAGGGCTCACGGACGGAAAGTTCACCGCCGTATCGGGCGACGCCGTGAAGCCCGGCGATGATGTCATCACGGCCGAAGGTGCACCCGGCCAGGGCAATGGCGGTCAACGATGGGGCGGCGGGCCGCCGCGTTAGTGATGAGCGAGCCCATCATCCAGGTTGACCGCGTGGACAAGTCCTATGGCGCCATGGCGCCAGTGCTGCGTCAGGTATCGTTGACAGTCCAACCGGGCGAGTTCCTCGCGATCATGGGGCCGTCCGGCTCCGGCAAGTCGACCTTCATGAACATCCTGGGCTGTCTCGACCGGGCAGACCGAGGGCGCTACCTGCTGGGCGGCGAGGACACCACGGGACTGTCGGCCGACAGGGCCGCGGAATTACGCAATCGCATGCTGGGTTTTGTCTTCCAGGGCTTCAACCTGTTGCAGCGGCGCTCGGCCCTGGACAATGTCGCCCTTCCCATGATCTGCGCTGGCCTGCCCCGCAGCCAGTGGGACCCGCGGGCGCGTGAGCTCCTCGACCAGGTCGGCCTCTCGGCCAAGTATCACTCACGCCCAAACCAGCTATCCGGCGGACAACAGCAGCGCGTGGCCATTGCCCGTGCGCTTGCAATGGAACCGCCCGTGATCCTGGCCGATGAGCCCACGGGTAACCTGGACAGCATGTCCTCAACCGAAATCATGCGCATCATACGCTCGCTCAACACGGATCGCGGTATCACCACCATCCTGGTGACGCATGAACCCGACATTGCCGCGCAGGCCAAGCGCCTGGTCAAGTTCAAGGACGGCCGCATCGTCTATGACGGGCCGGTCACGGAAGCGGGGATGTCGGCATGAGCATGAAGAACAGCGCCATCCTGGGCGAAGCGCTGATTTCGATGCGCGCAACAGGGCTGCGCACATTCCTGACCATGCTCGGCATCATCATCGGCGTGGGCTCGGTGGTGCTGATGCTGGCGATCGGCCGCGGCGTCGAGATCAGCGTCAGGGAGTCGATCGCCTCGCAAGGGTCGAACCTCTACATCATCCTGCCGGGGGCCACGACATCGGGCGGCATTCGCAGCGGCTCGGGCGGCGCCGCCACGTTGACCGTCGGCGACGCCGAGGAACTGGCCCGCCTGCCCGGCGTCGCAGCGGTCGCCCCCAACGTGGGCGGACCGGGCCAGGTCGTCTACGAGGGCCAGAACTGGAGCACCTCGATCACGGGCACAACGCCTGGCTTTTTCCAGATCCGCGACTGGAAGGTCAGCAATGGCGAGATCTTCGACGATAGCGCTGTGCGCGCGGCCGCACCTGTAGCTGTTATCGGGGCGACCGTCGCCGAAAAGCTCTTCGGCCCGGACGACGACCCGATCGGACGCACGATTCGCATTCGCAATATCCCCTTTCAGGTCATCGGTGTGCTCGAGGAAAAGGGGCAGAGCCTGCAGGGCCAGGACCAGGACGACACGATCCTCGTGCCCCTCACCACGGCGCAACGCCGCCTCTTCGGCTCACCCTTTCCCGGCGCCGTGCGCATCATCTTCGTTCAGGCCGTCTCGGAAGACGTGATGAAAGCACTTGAATTGGAGATGCGCGACGTGCTGCGGCTGAGACATAGGCTCAGCGAAGAGCAGGAAGATGACTTCAGCATCCGCGACCTCACCGCGATCGGCCAGACGATCGAGCAGTCCACGCAGGCCGTATCACTGCTCCTGGGCTCCATAGCAGCCATCAGCCTCGTCGTGGGCGGGATCGGCATCATGAACATCATGCTTGTCTCGGTGACCGAGCGCACCCGCGAGATTGGTGTGCGCAAGGCCATTGGCGCGCGCGAACGCGACATCCTCCTGCAGTTCCTGATCGAATCCGTCATCTTGTCGCTCGGCGGCGGGCTCATCGGCCTGATCCTCGGCACGGGGCTGTCCATGCTGATCGGCTCCCTCCTCAGCCTTCCGACAGAGGTCAGCCTCTTCTCGGTAACATTGTCCTTCGTGGTCGCGGCCGGCATCGGGGTATTCTTTGGCTACTACCCTGCACGCCAGGCCGCGCGCCTGCAGCCAATCGAGGCCTTGCGCTACCAGTAAGCCATGCTGCTTCAGGATCGTCCGAGGTAGACGCTATTGCGATCGAAGACCTCCAGCGACTGGTGCATCGCAATGACAAGCCTTGCGTTGGAATGCGTCGCAGAGCTGCAAAGTTCACCACGCGCCCCGACATCGAAGATCGTCGTCAGACCGGACGAGAGGTCATGCCGCCACAGCTCCTTGCGAAAGAAAGGAGGACCCTGGTGCAGGCCGCGCTTCAACTCCTCCGTCAAGGGCTTCTTGAGCGCGCCGATCGCAAAAAGATGGGCGATCTCGCCAGCCAGATTGGAATCGGTCATCACGGCAGGCTCATAATATGCGTTGTTCGGCAGGCTCTGGGTCACGAGACATTCGAAACCGCCGCCGCCCTGCACTTCCCGGACAAACAGGCCGCCGATACCGCGATTGCCCGCGTGCCGGGAGGGAAGCTGTCTCCACCCGTGCAAGCCCAGGATCGTCGCGGTGAGGAGGTCGGCAAAGGCGCTGAAGGACGCCAGATCGTCCTTGAATTGCGACAGCTTGAGGCCGGGTACATCGCTGACTTTGATCTGAAGCGGCGACGGCTTTGGCGGGGGCGCTGGCGGCTGGGGACCCGGAGGCGGGTCCCGACGCTTCAGGTTGTACCGGAGCACCAGCAATACAATCGCCACGAGCGTGAGGAAGGCAACGAGCAGCGGCACCCCGCTCGCGGCACAAGTCGTCAGTGATCCGACAGCACACCCTTGCACCGGCCCCAGCCCCACAATCCCCAAGGCCGGATTGAGCCTGAAAGATGTGTGCAGAACAAGGACACAGCGACCAACAAATCAACTAACGCGGGCAAACACAATCAACAAGCGAAATTGGTCGCCCTCGTTTCGGCCGCGCGTTGTGCGGTGGTTAGACGGTGATCATCCGCGAGCGCAGCGCCTTGGTCACGGCCTGAACCCTTGAATTGACCCCAAGCTTGGCTTTGGCGCTGTCGACGTGAAAGCGCACGGTGCGCGGGCTGATCCCGAGGATGCGGCTGATCTCGTCATCCTCGTTCCCCGCAGCAATATAGGTCAGGCACTGGATCTCGCGCGACGACAGGGCCGGCAATTCCGTCGGAACCGTCTGGTTCTTCAGGCTATCAACCCGCTCGACGGCCGCATGCGAGGCAACCTGCAGCATAGCCCGGACGAGCGGCGACGTATCCGGTTTCTCACCGCCAAAGACCATGCCGCCCATCAACTGGGCCGATCGGTGCACCGGAACAACAAGACCATCGCCATCCAGGATGTTCTGCGGCAGATAGAGTGTCCAGTCCGTATCCCGAAACACGTCGAGCGCGCGCAATTCATTCACCGTGACGGGTGCATAGGAACTGGCAGCAAAGCACACGAACGGATGCTGGATACGGTCCGGAGACCTGACAAGCTCCGCGAGCACCTGCTTGCGCCAATCGGAGTAAACCACGCTGTCCAGCAAGCCTTTGCCCGTCGGGGGCACTTCGGCCGCCATCAGATACGTATAGCCAAAACAGTTCCCAAGGTCCTTGAGCGCAGCCCAAACGGCCGAAGCCGAAGGCGCACCGTTGATGCGGTTAAGGGTCTCAGTAAGGCTTCTGTACAACTGGGTCATGGGCACTTGCACCTGAAAAGGTCCGAAATGCGCTCTTGGCGCACGTTAAAAAAGCGGGAGTAACGACTGCTCAATACACCAAAATTCGGTGCAACAACCACACCCTACCCCAAGGTAGGCCTCGGCAACAAGACTTAGCTCCCGGCCAAATCCCGGCCCGTTCTGTCGCCAACACATGTTGGCAAGCAGAGGCGCATCGCGCAACGGGACCTGCAATGCAGCCCGAAAAGGCTCGGGCGCTCCATTCACCATCGATGGCGAGGCGTGCCGATCGCTGCAGGGCAAAATTTCCGTTCAGCGAGCAGCGTCCGTGAATTGCGCGTCGCACGCCCCGGGCGCAGTCAATGCGTCCCCGATTCAGGCTCATATCACGCTCGTCCAGACAGGTTGCGGAAACAGCGCCTCGCAAAAATATTTCGCCCTGACGCTAGGACAATCGGCGAATCAGGATTACGCTGTACACAGATCAAGTGCTGCGTGATTCTGTCGTGCGAGCCCTTCGACCGCAGTGTCAGGCAGCCATCGCCTCGAGGGAGGGCGGTATGCGCAAGGGGCTTTGGCGCAGGGTTGGCGCCATCAGGACAGATCGTTTCATCATTAATCCGACCGCTCGGAAGGGCGGAACATGTTGACGCCGCAGCGAACTTAGCTGCGGCGCCCATTCCAGCGCCAACGGCCATCCACCCGTCGTGGCGCGAAATTTGCGGAGAGCGGATGAAGATGGCACAGAATTCGAGAGCGCGACGAATAGAAACGAAGCGCAGTGGCGCGAGGCTCGCGGTTTGCCTGATGGCAAGTGCTTCAGTACTTGCCAACGCGACGATGGCCCGAAGCCAACCAGCCTCTCTTCCAGGACCCCAAGCTTCACTTTCAGACCCGCCGGCAGTGCAACCGCCAGCAGAGCAGTCACCGGACAGTCTCAAGGTGCATCGAGCATTTCTCTTCTATCAACCCCTGCTCCATGCCACACCGAAGACGACAGCCCTTTTTCTGTCTCGCCTTGCCGAGAGCGCATCTGACCTGCAGCCATTCCTTTCTGCCCGCATCGGCTGGCTGGCGAACGGCAAGGGCCTCACCGCCATGTCGCACGCCAGGGCAAGCGACGTGGAACTGACAACCCCGGGTGGACAGCTGCGGCTGCAAACACTGCTTCTGGAAGACGAACCAGCCGTCACACAGCGCGACTTCCGGGACCCCGCGACCAGCGACAAGCTGGCTGACCCGTCGCAGCGAACCACATCGAGACGCCACCGCCTGGCCGCACAGCTGATCGACTCCGGCAATCTCAAGCTCATGGTCGATGGCGCGATGGGGCATGTCTCGGAGGGTGTTTCGGCGACGCAACTCCCCTTGTCCAATGGTCGCTTTGTGCTGCCGGGCAGCTGGTCTGCCGTGTCTTCACGCCTCGACTACGGCCCGACCAACGTGACCGTAGGCTATCAGGATTTTGAAAGCAGGGATGTCGAACGGTCGAGCAAACAGATCACGGTTGGATTCAAGGCTTCCGAATTGCAGGTCTACCGGCGCCACGGAACCGAATTCAGCCTGATCAATGGCGGCCAATGGCTCCGGCGTACGACATTTTCCGGCATCAGCGCCGACCTGCTCGTGGCCGACGTGTTGCCCGGCGCCGTCGTCGACGCCCTTGATCCGGTTCGTCACCTTCTCCCGACGTCAATCAGCGGCGGGTTCGAACGCGGCGACGTAACGCGCGCCGAGATCACCATGGGCCCGCGTGACCGCGTCTCGACGGCCAATCTGGCCATGACGTGGCATGGCTCTTTGGGAGAGACGACCGCAAGCCTGCAGGAACGCCGTGTTTCAACCGACATGGTGATGCCAGGGGCCACCGACGGCAGGAAACTCGCACGCTCCTCCGACCGCTACGCGGACATCTCCCACAGCATGCGACGTGGCAACTGGAAGCTGGGGGCGGGGCTCTCCCTGATCCAGACGAACGATGACAGGTTGGGGATTCAGCAGTCCGATAGCCAGATCGCCCCTCACATCACGATTGGCTACGCCCCTGAGCGCGGCCCCCGCGTCGAGTTGCGGTATGGCGCGGCCGATGCACAGTCTCAGCTGATCGACGACGACCTCTCCGCACGGTCAAAAACGCGCCAGCTCCAGTTGAGTGTCGACATGTCAGCCTACGCCCAGGATGTCCTGAACCGGCCGGACGCCAGCCTGCGGCTCGAATATCGCTATGATTTCGGCAAAGTCGTTGAAAGCCGCGATGCCGGAGAACGTGCGCGCGAGGGCGGACACGCCCTGCTGGTAACGTTCTCGACACCGCTCAACTGATCCGGGAGCCCG
>JBEIFU010000102.1:0-8941 GCA_040382295.1 Alphaproteobacteria bacterium | reverse complement strand
GCGCTGACCGACATGACGGCAACAAGCTTCTATCCGTCGAAGACGCTGGGCTGCTATGGCGATGGCGGCGCCATGCTGACGGATGATCCGCTGCGGTTCGAGCGTTGGGCATCGATCCGCTGGCACGGCACGGATGCCGTCAAGAAGGAATCGATTCGGGTCGGGGTCAACGGGCGTCTCGACTCCGTGCAGTGCGCGGTGCTCCTGTCGAAGCTTACCGTGTTTGCCGACGAGATGAAGGCGCGCGACCGCATCGCGCAACGTTATCGCGGGGGGCTCGGCAACAGCGTGAAAATGCAGCGTGTTCCCGAGGGTTACCAGAACGCGTGGGGTCTTTTCACGATCATGGTCGAAAACCGCACGGAGATCATGAAGCGCCTGCAGGAAAGAGGCGTTCCTTCCTCGATCTATTATTTCAAGGCCCTGCATCAGCATAAAGCCTTTGCGGCGCACGCGCCGAAGGGTGGGTTGCCCGTGTGCGAGAAGCTTGCCGACACCGTCCTCAGCCTGCCGATGCATCCCTACCTCAGCGACGGTCAGGTGGACCGGATTGTCGCCGAGGTGAAGGCCGTCGTCTGAACAACGGCCCCTGTTTGCAGGTGAACGGGCGCTTGTCCTAAACTGATGTCATGACCAGATCGATCCGGATCGCGCTTGCCCAGCTCAACCCCGTGCTTGGCGAAATTGCGGGAAATGCGGACAGGGTGCGCCGCGCACGCGCGCAGGCGGCTGCGCTGGGGGCTGATATTGTCCTCTTCAGCGAATTGTTCATCACCGGCTATCCGCCGGAGGATCTTGTCCTCAAGCCCGCGCTGCAGGCGGATGCGAGGTCTGCGATCGAGGCGCTGGCTCTGGAAACCGTCTCGGGGCCCGGGCTTCTGGTCGGCACGCCCTGGATCGAAGGTGGCAAGCTGCACAACGCAATGGCTTATCTTGATGGCGGCGGGGTGAAGGACTTGCGCTTCAAGGTCGACCTGCCGAATTACGGCGTGTTTGACGAGAAACGGGTGTTTGCGCCCGGGCCGATGCCGGGCCCCATCGACGTGCGTGGGGTTCGGGTCGGGGTGCCGATCTGCGAGGATATCTGGGGGCCGGATGTCGTCGCGTTCCTTGCCCGCGCGGGGGCCGAAATGCTGCTGGTGCCGAACGGGTCGCCCTTTGAAATCTCCAAGGAAGAGACGCGGCTCAACATTGCCGTCTCCCGCGTGGTCGAGAGCGCGTTACCGCTTGCCTACCTCAACCAGCTGGGCGGGCAGGACGAGCTTGTTTTCGACGGCGCTTCGTTCGTGCTCAACGCAGACCGCTCGATTGCGCTGCAGATGCCGGCCTGGAAGGAGGCTGTCTCGGTGACGCAGTGGGCCGAGACGGGCAAAGGCTGGGTTTGCGAGACCGGACCGAGGGTCGCGTTGTCGGGCGGGCTCGAAGCTGTCTACCGGGCCATGATGCTCGGGCTTGGCGACTATGTGCGCAAGAACCGCTTCCCTGGGGTCGTTCTTGGTCTTTCCGGCGGGATCGACTCGGCGCTCACGGCGGCGGTTGCTGTCGATGCCCTGGGGGCTGACCGTGTGCGGTGCGTGATGATGCCGTCGCGCTATACGTCGCAGGATAGCCTCGATGATGCTGCAGGTGTTGCGCGCCTGCTGGGCACGCAGCTCGACACGGTTGCGATCGAGGACGCGGTTGCGGCCTTCGGCTCCATGCTGTCCCCTGTCTTTGCCGGCCGGGCCAGCGATACCACGGAAGAGAACATCCAGTCGCGCATTCGGGGGGTTACGCTCATGGCCATCTCGAACAAGTTCGGGCCGATGGTGATGACCACGGGCAACAAGTCCGAGATGTCGGTTGGCTATGCCACGCTCTATGGAGACATGTGTGGCGGCTACAATGTGCTGAAGGATCTCTACAAGATGCAGGTCTTTGCTCTGTCGCGCTGGCGCAATGCCAACCGGCCTTCTGGTGCCCTCGGGCCGGATGGGCCGGTCATGCCAGCGCGCGTGATTGACAAGCCACCGTCGGCCGAGTTGCGTGCCGACCAGAAGGATGAGGACTCGCTGCCGCCTTATCCCGTTCTGGATGATATTCTCGAGTGCCTCGTCGAAGGAGAGATGCCGGTCGAGGACATCGTCCGCCGCGGGCATGATCTGGCGACGATCCGGCGTGTCGAGCACCTGTTGTCGATTGCCGAATACAAGCGGCGACAGGCGCCGCCGGGTGTCAAGCTTACCCGACGCAATTTCGGCCGAGACCGACGCTATCCCATCACGAATGCCTTCCGGGATGCGACGTAATCATGGTGTTGACGTTCACGTGCGTTGAAACCGGCTTGCGCGTTGACGTATGTGGTGCCGCATGACCAGTATCGTGCGCTTCGCGCCCAGCCCGACGGGCAAGCTTCATGTTGGCAACATTCGCGCAGCGCTTACCAATTGGCTGTTTGCGCGCAAGACTGGTGGCAGGTTCCTGCTGCGTCTGGATGATACGGATGCCGAGCGGTCCACCCAGGCGTTTGCCGATGGCATCCTGCGTGACCTTGCGTGGCTTGGGTTGCACCATGACCTGTTTGCCCGACAGTCAGACCGCGTCGAAGTGCACGATGCAGCAGCAGGCCGGCTCAGGGCCATGGGTCGACTCTATCCCTGTTATGAGACGGCCGAGGAGCTTGATCGCCGACGCAAGCGACAGCTCGCGCAACACAAGCCGCCTGTCTATGACCGCGCCGCGCTCAAGCTGACCGATGAGCAGCGTGCCAGCTTCGAGGCGCAAGGGCGCAAGCCCCATTGGCGTTTCAAGCTGTCGGGGAGACCTGTTACCTTCCATGATGTCATCCGTGGTGAGGTGCACATCGAGACGGCGTCTCTGTCAGACCCTGTCCTGGTCCGCGAAGACGGGCGTTACCTGTATACGTTGCCAAGTGTCGTCGATGACATTGACTTTGGGGTCACGCACATCATCCGCGGCGAGGACCATGTCACCAATACCGGGGTGCAGATCGAGATTTTCGAGGCGTTGGGTGCGTCAGTGCCGGTGTTTGCGCATTTCTCGATGCTGGTGGGTGCGGGGGGCGAGGCGCTGTCCAAGCGGATCGGGTCCCTGTCGATAGAGGCGTTTCGCGACGAGGGGTACGAGCCGCAGGCGATCAACAGCCTGCTTGCGAAGCTTGGGACGGCTGATCCGGTCGTGGCGCGGCAGGGCCTGGACGAGCTCGTCGGCGAATTCGATCTTTCGCGGTTCTCGCGCGCGCCTGCGCATTTCGACCCGGCAGAGCTGCGGGCCCTCAATCACAAGATCCTGCATGTCACCCCATTTGGTGCGGTTGCCGATCGGCTCAAGGTGCTTGGGGTTGGCGGCGGTGCGGCCTTTTGGGAAGCCGTGCGGGACAATGTCCAGCTGATTGGCGATGCCGTGAGTTGGTGGAACATCGTTGAAGGGCCACTTGCGCCAGTGGTTGAAGACGCATCTTTTCTTCTTGAGGCCGCAAAGCTGCTGCCGGAAGGCGCGTTCGATGAAGCCACATGGGGCCGGTGGACAGCTGCGGTCGCTTCCCGCACGGGCGCCAAGGGCAAAGCCTTGTTCATGCCGCTGCGGCTTGCCCTGACGGGTATGGCCCATGGACCGGAAATGAAAAGGCTGCTACCCCTCATAGGCCCTGAGCGTGCGCGCAAGCGTCTCGCAGGTCATGCGGCGTGAGGGATGTGCATCGTGGCCAGTTCCTGGCGCTATTCTGGAATGTCGGGCGCAACACGTTCACAGGTGATTGCGCCCCTGATGACGTGTATGTGTTGCTAAATCGATAGTGGCAGCCACGTACCTGATTCCCCTCTCTCTTGAGACCTGAATCCCGGCACCGGCTTGCAGAGTTCGGATGGCGTGAGGACTAGGTAATGGCCCTGAAGATCTATAACACCTTGGCGCGTGACAAGCAGGTTTTCACGCCGATCAATCCGGCGAATGTTCGTATGTATGTCTGCGGACCGACCGTCTACGACCATGCGCATATCGGCAACGGGCGCCCTGTCATCGTGTTCGATGTTCTGTTTCGCTTGCTGCGTCATCTCTATGGCGCTGATCATGTTACCTATGTCCGCAACATCACGGACGTGGAAGACAAGATCATGGCGCGTGCGGCGGAGCGCGGGATCTCGATCCGCGCGCTCACGGAGAGCACCGCTCGGATCTACCAGGAAGATGCGCTTGCACTGGGCTGCCTCAGCCCCACGGTCGAGCCGCGCGTGACCGAGACCATGGATGTGATCATTGACATGATCTCGCGCCTCATTGCTGCAGGTCATGCCTACGCGGCCGATGGGCATGTGCTGTTCGATGTGCCCTCTGATCCTGATTATGGCCAGCTTTCGCGTCGGGACCTTGACGACATGATTGCGGGCGCGCGTGTCGAGGTTGCGCCCTACAAGAAGAGCGAGATGGATTTCGTCTTGTGGAAGCCATCCGATGCCACGCAACCAGGCTGGGAGAGCCCGTGGGGGCGTGGTCGTCCGGGGTGGCATATCGAGTGTTCTGCCATGGGTGAAAAGCATCTTGGGGAGACCTTTGATATTCACGCCGGAGGGATCGACCTCATGTTTCCCCACCATGAGAACGAGATTGCCCAGAGTCGTGGTGTTCATCACGGCAAGTCCCTCGCCAATTACTGGATGCACAATGGCTTCCTGCAGGTCGAGGGTGAAAAGATGTCGAAGTCGCTCGGCAATTTCTTCACGATCCGCGAGTTGCTGGCTGAACAAACCTTCGGTGGCACGGCATGGCATGGCCGCGTGCTCCGCATGGCCATGCTGCAGACGCATTATCGCCAACCCATTGACTGGACCGTCGATCGACTTCTGACTGCTCGCAACCAGCTTATGGCTTGGGCAAAGCTCGTCCATGATGCCTCGGAAGCATCTGACGTGCCGCAGGAGCTGGTTCATGCCTTGTCCGACGATCTCAATACGCCCGCAGCAATGGCCGTGCTTCATGAGATGGCTGGTGCTGCACGCAAGAGCGCCGACGGGCGTGCTGCATTGCGACGTGCTCTGACGTTCCTGGGGCTCTATGATGGCGAGCGTTTCCAGGACTTCGCTGTTGGGATCGATGTTGCTGATGTCGAGGCCCTGATCGTAGCGCGCAATGCGGCGCGCAAGGCCAAGGATTTCGCCGAGGCAGACCGGCTCAAGCTCCGATTGAAGGAGCTGGGCGTGGAGATTGAAGATGGCTCGCAGGGAACGACGTGGAGGCTGCTGCCATGACGCGGGCCCGCATTTATCTGTTTGATACTACGCTTCGTGATGGAGCTCAGACTCAGGGGGTGGACTTCAGCGTCGAAGACAAGCGGCAGATCGCGCTGGCGCTGGATGCGTTTGGTCTGGACTACATCGAGGGGGGCTGGCCGGGTGCCAACCCCACCGATACTGCATTCTTTGTCGAGGACCTTCCGCTAAGGACTGCACGGCGTGTTGCCTTTGGAATGACTAAGCGTGCCGGCCGCAGCGCGGGAAATGATCCGGGTCTTGCTGCGGTGCTCGATGCTCGGGCGCAGGCCTGCTGTCTTGTGGGCAAGACGTGGGACTTCCATGTCGACAAGGTCCTTGAAGTCTCGCGCGACGACAATCTGGCCGCAATCCGCGAAAGCATGCAGGAGGCCGTCCGCAGGTCGCGCGAGGCCATGTTCGATGCCGAGCACTTCTTCGATGGCTACAAGGCCAATCCCGGCTATGCCGTTTCCTGCCTGAAAGCGGCGCTCGACGGTGGAGCGCGCTGGGTTGTGCTGTGCGATACGAATGGTGGGACCTTGCCTCACGAGATCGAGCGCATCGTGGGCGAGGTTGTCAAGCAGGTCCCAGGCGAACGGCTTGGCATACATGCTCACAACGATACCGAGAACGCGGTTGCGAATTCTCTGGCAGCGATCCGTGCCGGGGCTCGACAGGTGCAAGGCACCTTGAATGGGCTGGGGGAGAGGTGCGGTAATGCCAATCTGGTGTCGCTGATCCCGACATTGCTTCTGAAGCCCGACTATGCCGATGTCTTCGAGATACGGATCGAGCCCTCACGGCTCAAGCAGATCACGCAGCTTTCACGGACGCTCGATGAGATCCTCAACCGAGCCCCGAACCGGCATGCGCCTTATGTCGGCAGTTCGGCGTTTTCGCACAAAGGTGGCCTGCATGCGTCTGCAGTGCTCAAGGATCCGCGGACATACGAGCATGTTCCGCCAGAGACGGTCGGTAATGAGCGGCGTATTCCTGTCTCTGACCAGGCGGGGCGTGGAAACCTCATCAACCGGCTCTACGAGATGGGCCTTGAAATCAATCCTGCGGATCCCCGCATCGCAGGCTTGCTGGAGCGGGTCAAGGAGAAGGAGTTCCTCGGCTATGCCTATGATGGCGCGGATGCTTCGCTGGAGCTTCTGGCGCGTCGGGCCTTGGGGCAGGTGGAGGCCTTCTTCAGGGTCGAAGGTTTCCGTGTGTCGGTCGAGCGGCGTCACAATGCGCTTGGCGAAGAGATCTCCGTCTCCGAGGCTGTCGTCAAAGTGATCGTAGATGGAGAGCGCATCATGAATGTGGGTGAGGGAAATGGTCCGGTCAACGCGCTGGACAATGCCTTGCGCAAGGATCTGGGGCGTTTCTCACGCTGGCTTGGGGACCTCAGGCTGGTCGACTACAAGGTGCGGATTCTCACGGGTGGAACCGAGGCAGTGACCCGCGTCATGATCGAGAGTGCAGACGGGCGCGGCAACCGATGGTCGACCGTCGGGGTGTCCGCCAACATCGTTGATGCATCCTTTGAGGCGCTGATCGACTCGATCACATACAAATTGCTGCGCGATCGCGTGCAGGTTTCATCCGAGGGAGCCAAATCATGAGGATGCCTTCCAAAGGCGCGGCCTTTGACGAGATCAAGCAACGCCTGGAGGCGTTCTCGGGCCGGGATCTGCCGTGGCGCGAGGGAAAGACCCTTGCCTACATCTATGACCCGGGTCCTGAAATCGAAGAGATCGCGAAATGGGCCTATATGCGGTTCCTGACCGAGAATGGCCTGGATTCGACTGTCTATCCCTCGATGATGCTGATCGAGAACGAGCTTGTTGCCATGGCGGCTGCGCATCTTGGCGATGTGCCTGGTGTGGTTGGCAGCTTTACAAGCGGGGGTACGGAAAGCTGCATGCTTGCGGTGAAGACCGCGCGTGATCATGCGCGGGCCATGAGGCCTGACATCAAGGATCCGGAGGTGATCTTGCCGGTCACGGCGCATGCGGCCTTTCACAAGGCCTGTCATTACCTCGACGTCAAGAAGGTATTGGTGCCTGTAGACGCCAAGACGTTCAAAGCTGACCCTGCACTCATCGAGCAGGCCATCTCGCCCAACACGATCCAGATCGTTGCGTCCGCGGTTTCCTACGCCCATGGTGTGCTGGATCCCATTGAAGCGATCGGGGCAATCGCGCAGCGACATGGTTTGCTGTTTCATGTTGATGGCTGCATCGGCGGGTTTCTGCTTCCCTACTACAAGCGGCTTGGCGCGAGGCTGGGCGCATTCGACTTCACGGTGCCGGGTGTGACGTCGATGTCCATGGACTTTCACAAATATGCCTATTGCCCCAAGGGGGCATCGGTCATTCTTCATCGGAACAAGTCGTTGCGACGGTACCAGATTTTCGCGACGGCGGAGTGGACTGGCTATACCATCGTCAATCCGACTATTCAGTCGTCGAAGACTGGTGGGCCGATGGCGGCCGCATGGGCTGTTCTTCACGCACTGGGCGATGATGGCTACATGGAATTCGCGCGGCGCATCAAGCACGCTGCCGATATCATCGTGGAGGGCATTCGAGGAATCTCTGGCATTCGCCTTGTCGGCGAGCCCGACATGAATCAGGTGGCGTTCACGTCTGATGCATTTTCGTGCTTCCATATCATCGATGAGATGAAGGCGCGCGGGTGGTATGTGCAACCCCAATTCGGATATCATGGGTCGGAGCCGAATGTGCATCTGTCCATTGGGCAGAACATGCATGCGCGCGCGTCGGAGTTTGTCGCCGCACTCGTTGCTTCTGTCGAGGCGTCGATGCCCAAGGGGTTCAGCCAGATTGCGGCGCGCGTCAAGGCGGAGCTGTCGCGCCTCGATCCCTCCACGGTCAGTCCTGCGATCCTCGGGGATCTGATGCGGGCGGCAGGTGTCGAGGATGGTCAGTTACCGCGCACCTCCGCGGAACTCAATCAGGTCCTGAATGTCTTGCCGCCGCACGTGACAGAATACGCACTGATACAGTTCACGAATGAGCGCTATATCTATCGCGACAAGAAGTAGTGAAGCTTCAAAACAACATGACAGTATCACGTCCTGAGCGGACCGGCATCATCCATGCTGCCAGCGCCTATGTGATCTGGGGCATCATCCCGATCTACTGGAAGCAAATTACGGAGGCTGATGCAGCAGAGATTGTTGCGCACCGCATCGTGTGGACCTTGGCCTTCACGCTTCTGCTTCTTCAATTCAGCGGGCGTCTCGGGCAGCTTGTATCGGCGTTGCGTGATTTGAGGGCATTCGCGGCACTTGTCGTGTCGTCCATCCTCATCGCGCTCAATTGGGGTATATTCATCTGGGCGGTGATGTCTGATCGGATCATCGAGACGAGCCTCGGCTACTACATCAACCCTCTTGTCAGCTTTCTGCTCGGCGTTGTTTTCCTGAAGGAAAGGCTGACGGGTGTGCAGAAACTGGCTGTCGGTCTGGCTGCGCTGGCAGTTGCCAATCAGACGTGGGCGCTCGGGTATCTGCCCTGGGTGTCTCTCGTTTTGGCCGCGAGTTTCGGTGTCTATGGGCTCATTCGAAAGACCGTGAACGTCGAGTCGATCGAGGGCTTGACCGTGGAGACCATCGTCCTGGTCCCGATTTCCATTTTCTATCTCTCTTTCCTATATTCTTCCGGAGCCCTTTCGTTTGG
>JBEIFU010000101.1:0-8983 GCA_040382295.1 Alphaproteobacteria bacterium | reverse complement strand
GCCTTCTGCTGGGCGCGGCCTTCGGCGAGTACTGCGCGCATATCGCGGGTGGCATCCCGATGAGCCAGGGCGAGTTCGTGCGGCTTTCAGACCTCGGCGTTTCCAGCGCGGATGCGGCGCGGTTTTCATCCGGCGCTGTTCATGACCTGATCGCCCATGGCTGCAGCCAGTTGGTACGGGTGCGACTGGCTGAACTGATCCATGCCAAGGCGGCGTCTGCCACGTTCGGGGATGCGGGCCTGGACAGCGAGATGAACCTCATCCGCGAGCAGTTCCGGAAGTTCGTCGATGACCGCGTGGCACCGCATGCGCATGGATGGCATCTCAATGACGAGCTCATTCCGCTGCCCGTGATCAGGGAGATGAGCGAGCTGGGTGTGTTCGGGCTGACGATCCCGGAGGAATTCGGCGGCGCGGGACTTGGCAAGACCGCGATGTGCGTGGTGTCGGAAGAACTGTCGCGCGGCTATATCGGTGTGGGGTCGCTGGGCACGCGCACGGAGATCGCTGCCGAACTGATCCTTGGCGGCGGCACCTCCGCGCAGAAGACGTACTGGCTGCCGCGGCTGGCCTCGGGCGAGATCCTGCCGACGGCGGTGTTCACCGAACCCAATACGGGGTCGGACCTGGGCAGCCTGCGCACCCGCGCGGTGCGCCAGGGCGACACGTGGAAGGTCACAGGCAACAAGACGTGGATCACTCACGGTGCGCGGGCTGATGTCATGACGCTCCTTGTACGGACGAACCTGGACCAGCCGGGCTACAAGGGGCTCTCCATGTTTCTTGCGCCCAAGCCCCGCGGTACGGATGCGGATCCCTTCCCTGCCTCGGGCATGACGGGCGGGGAGATCGAGGTTCTCGGCTATCGCGGCATGAAGGAGTACGAGATCGGCTTTGACGGGTTCGAGGTGCCGCATGCGAACCTGCTCGGTGGCGAGGAAGGACAGGGCTTCAAGCAGCTGATGGTGACCTTCGAGTCGGCGCGCATCCAGACCGCCGCGCGTGCGGTGGGCGTCGCGCAGTCGGCGATGGACCTGGCGCTGCGCTATGCGCTGGAGCGCCAGCAGTTCGGCAAGGCGATCTACAGTTTCCCGCGCGTTGCCAACAAGATCGTGATGATGGCGGTCGAGATCATGGTGGCCCGGCAAATCACCTATTTCGCGGCGCGCGAGAAGGATGCGGGGCGGCGCTGCGACATCGAGGCGGGCATGGCCAAGCTGCTGGCGGCGCGCGTGGCGTGGGCGTCGGCCGACAACGCGCTGCAGATCCATGGCGGCAACGGGTTTGCGCTCGAGTATCCGATCAGCCGCGTCCTGTGCGACGCGCGCATCCTGAACATCTTCGAGGGCGCGGCCGAGATCCAGGCGCAGGTGATCGCGCGCCGGCAGCTCGAGGACGGGAACTAGAGCTCGAGAGGACGACCCCGCGCCTTGCGGTAGGCCAGCACAAGCTCGAGCGCCGAACGCGTCATGGGCGGCAGCTCGGCGTCGGACTGGTCCTTCGGGGTTACCCGCTCGCCCCAGCGGATGAGGTGCGAGCAGAAGGTGAGCCCGCCGCCAAAGGCCGGCGTCAGCAGGAGGCCGCCCGGCTTCACGCGGCCCTCTTCCAGAGCCTCGCAGAGTGCGACCGGCACGGTGCCGGCCGACATGTTGCCATAGCGCGAGACGGTCACCATCACACGTTCCATCGGCACGCCGGCGCGCTTGGCGACGGCCTCGATGATGCGCTGATTGGCCTGGTGGGGCACTACGAGGTCGATGTCGTCAGGCGTCTTGCCGGCGCGCTTGAGCACGTCCTCGCTGGCCATGCCCATGCCGAAGACGGCCTTCTTGAAGATCTCCTGGCCCTCGAACTGCCACTGGGTTGCACCCACGAGGGTTCCGGTGTGGGCGTAGGCGGTGCCCATGCCATGGATGCGCAGGATCTCGCGCGAGTCGCCGTAGCAGCCAAGCTTCTCGAGGAGGACGCCCTCCTCGTTATCGGTCGCCTGTACCACGACGGCGGCTACTCCGTCCCCGAAAAGGACAGCGACGTTGCGATCGTCCCAGTCCATGAAGGGCGCAATGCGCTCGCCACCGACGACGAGCGCCGTCTTGATCGCGCCGGTGCGGATCATGGCGTTCGCCATGGAGAGCGCGTAGAGGAAGCTGGTGCAGGCCGTGTTGAGGTCCATCGCGCCGCAGCCATCGGCGCCGATGCGCTGCTGCAGACCCGAGGCCTGGTTGGGGCATTGGTCGTCGTGGGACGTGGTGCCCATGATGATGAGGTCGAGGTCCTTGGGGCCGATGCCCGCGCAGGCCATGGCACGGCGGGCAGCCACTTCGCTCATCTGGCCGAGGGAGACCTCGGAGACGCGCCGCTCGCGGATGCCGGTGCGCGAGACGATCCAGTCGTCGGACGTGTCGAGGAACGTCGCGATGTCCGCGTTCGTCAGGACGGCTGGTGGCAGACACTTCCCCCAGCCCGTGATGCCAGCGTACGGCATGGCGCTCTCCCCTCTGGCTACCGGCTCGTTTTGGCCGTTCGAAGGGGGTCGAGGATACTCTCGGCGCAAAGGGGTTACAACCAGTGGGGCGGCTGGCGTCCATGTGCGGGGCAGACGACGATCTTAACGAAATTAACCATAGGGATGGCCGGATTGCCTTCGACGTTGTGACACGAGAGACACTTTCGTCGGAGGTTTTGAGCTTTTCCCTTGCCGGTTGCAGGCGCAAGATTCTGCGTCCGAGCCTGACTCGAACGTTACCCGAACATCTGGCCGATGACAAGGTGCGTAGTGACGCAGGTCCAGCATAGTCGTCGTGGCCTGTGCGGGCAGAATAGCGACCCCTTCCTTTGCTGCGTCAAGGCGGCCCGGGCGCGTGGAGCGTGGGCGCCAGTCACGCCCGGTGCCACGGCCTCACCGGGTTCATTTCACGGGCAGGAAGAGGATGTTGTCGCCGACCCGTCCCGTTGCGTGCCTCGCTGCTGCGGCAGCAAGTACCAGCCCACCGTCGACCATGGCATAGGCTTCGTAACCGAGGGACTTCAATTCGTCGTAGAGCGGCTGCCAGCGCGCGTTGTCCGCAAACCCCAGGACTTCAATCAGCATGTTCGGGCGATCACGCATGATCAAGGCCCTGGCCCCCCGAACCACGGGGATCTCGTGGTCTTCGGCGTCGATCTTGATGAAGCCGACATTTTCCAGGCCTTCGTCGTCCAGACGCACTGCGGGCACGACAGCTTCAACGGTCCCTGACTCCGCGTAACGCTCGATCGACCCCTGGTTGTGCGCAAGACTACCGTCCTTGCGAACGGGGACACGGAGGGCCACCTCGCCGGGCGTGTCACTGACCGCCACGTTCCTTACCGTGACGTTTTTAGGCGCGCCGCGCGCCAGCAGTGCCGATACCCATGGGTTAGGTTCATAGGCCCAGACATGGCGCGATCTTGCCGACATGGGGAAGGTGTAGAGACCGCGGTTTGCACCGACGTCGATGGAGTCGGTCCCGGGCCTCAGCAACATGGGCAGCAAGTTGTATTCCAGATCGCCGCGGGAACGGCGAACCCAGCGGATCCTCAGCGCCCTGCCACTCAAATAGATTCTGTAAAAAAAATGCATGAAACCTCTCTAACTCTGTCGCTCTTTTTGACATGCTGGCCGGCTGGCCAAAAGCGTTGGCCGGCTTGACCTACACACTCGTGTCCCGGATGGCGGCGTCGAGGCCGACAGTGTGTGACCGCCGCCGCTTGCCTTCGGGCTGTGGGCAACGGGGTCGGACACCATTTCCCTCCGTGTTAAAGTGGTGCCTGCACCCAATTCTGTTTCAATTCTCTCTCCGAAAGCTGCATCAGGGCTGAAGCGACCCAAAGCCCTTAACAAGCCTGCCAGATGCGACCAGCTCGCGAAGATAGGAATCATCGTGAGATGGCACGACGAGAACATCAGGGTTCTGATCCATGAACGAAATCAACCACCGAAGCTTCTGGTATGTCTTGGCTCGGTCTTCCGATGTCTGCATCAAAAAGCCTTGCACCAGCCTGGAGCGGCCAGTTCGATCCCGGATGTTCGACATCGTCCAGACGAGGTCTCCGACGAACAAGACTTCTCGCCCATCGGCCATCTGGACGAAATACAGTACGCTGCCGGGCGTATGCCCAGGCGCAGGAATCAGCACAACGCCGGGTGCCACACTGGTAAAGCCCTCCGAGGGCACTGGATCGATGCCGCGAAACGACTCTGGGACTTGCCGGTCTTCCATGTATTGCGCCGTCGCTTCGATCTGCTCGCGAGTCAGCCTTACATTCTGGATGATCTGGTCCAAGCTCTTGAACCGGGGCAAATGGCCAAGATGGTCCGGATGCTCGTGCGTCACGACGATCCTGCGTGCCGTGGCCATTGCGCCGGCGATGCGCGCTAGCGACGTGTCGTCGAATTTCTTTCCTGTCTTGAAAAGCGCGGCGACATAGCGATCCATTCCTACATCGATGAGCGTGTCGCCCCAATCCGACTTGAGCCTGAAAGCTGATCGCGCCATTGTCGCGCTCCGGAAATCGAGTCCAGCCTGAAGGCCGAAGAACGGCAATTGATCCTCCGCCAGAAACTCCACCTCAATGGCGCTCGGTCTTTCTTCGGCGGGCGCATTCGCCAAACGGCGAATGTCCGCGATCGACGGGTTGAAGTCCGTGGATTGTGGAATGCGCCCATCGACAGCGAAAAAATAGACGAGCCCGCCCATGACCAAAAGCAAGCACAGCGCGATTCCAGCAATGACTCTCATTCTGTTTCTCCTGATTTGGTTTTAAAGTCGTGCTTTCGTCCAGTTAGGCGTCTTGCATTCGGGGGTTTGCCAGTCAGCGCCCAGCCAGGACAGCGTCGATATGCTGCGCTGCATCGCGAGTGGCGCTTTCGTCGAAACGATGCGGCAACAAGTCGAAATCCCGGTCATTGTCGAACCAGTGGGTGGCATCCGGAAAGACCACCTCGTTGACTGCGGCGCCGCGTGACTTAAGCCGGGCGTTCCTCTGGCGGCATGGAACTGGGTCCGCGTTCGTGTCCTTTCCGCCGAGGAATACGGTCAATTTCACACCGGGGGGCCAACCGGCGTCGCCGTCGAGGCTGCCGAATCCACAATACGGATAGAACAGGAAGGCCGGACCCAAGCGATCCTTCGGGGCGGCAGCGCCGCCAGCAATGTTCGGCGGGACCAGGCCTCCCCCTGCAAGCGCGTAGAAATCCGAGACTGTCCAGCCACCATGCGATTCCCCAACAAAGACCGTTGGCCCGGCAAGATCGGCGCGGCGCCACACCACACGGAGCACGGCTAGCAGGTCTCCCGCCCTCTCGAATCCGAAGACCGATTGGCCTTCGCATACTTGCGCTTCCAGATCGCGCGGCGCGGTCAATCCCCGTGGCGTGAAACTGTCGACATGCAGGGTGGCGAAGCCACGCTCGGAAAAGAATTGGCGCCAATGATCCATTTGTCCGCGCCAGCCAAGACACCCCGGAACCAGAACGACAAGGCGATGCGGCCCTGGCGAATCAGGGACGCGCAAATCCACATGCGGCATGAGCCGCGTGCGTAGTGCATCCTCTGTCTCCGTGCGGACGAACCAAAGATGGAGGGCGCGGATGACCAAATCGGGCTGCAGCAGCCAGATCGACGACACCGCAAGACCGAGCATCACAATAGCCGAGAGCGCGATCCTCATGGCTGCTTTTCCTCGAACCGCTGCTTCAGCCAGCGCGCGGCGCGTGGAATGTTCTCGCGCGCCGTGCCTGTGGCGGCGTGGCGGTCGCCCTCATAAATCCAAAGTTCCTGTTTGACGCCTTGCTCAGTGAGGAACTTGGCGTCCGCGATCGGAACCAACTCGTCTTCCGAGCCGTTCACTGTAAGCAGCGGCGCCAACTGCCGGCGCGCCAATACACCACGCCGCACAAGTGAGAGTTGACGCGCCGCGGTGGTGATCTCCCCCACTTCTGCGTCGGCTGGCTGGCGCATGGCGGCGCGTACAGTGGCGATCATGTAGGGCGGCAACCTTGTAAGATTGTCGCCTTCGAACGACAGATGCACCGGCCCGCCGACATTGACCGCCGCCGTAATGTTCGGGTTCGAGAATGCGAGATCAACCGCAAAATATCCTGCGAACGATCGCAGGTACACGGCGATGCGCGCGCCGTCGACGTCGCTGCGCTGCTTCAGCCAATCGATTGCGGCGTCGAACGATCCAACGGCGTCCGTATCAAGTGCCCACGGATTTTCACCGGTTCCCGGCATGTCCATCGTCAGGACCGCCAGACCCGCAGCCAGCATCGCATTCGCGCTCTGGTCAACTTGGCCCTTCCAGGTATCGACACCGCCAGTCACGATTACGACGGGCGGACGGATGACACCGGGCGGCAAGCGCAAATAGGCAGGCAACGAACCCTTCGAGGTCGAGATAACCACGGGCTCGGCGGGCGGTTTGAAGTGCAGCCGCGCCGCCCGTGCATATGACTCCAGATGACGGTCGAAGGCGCGTTGTTTTCCTTCGTTGCTGATGTATGGAAAGTAAGCGATCCCATACAGCGCTGACGCCGCATGGTAGGCCGTGCCCGCGTCTGCAAGTTTACCAGCGCGTTCCGCAGCGACCGCGCGTTCGAAGTGACGGCGGGCCGGGCGCATCAATTCAACCGCCCATGAGCCATCGCCAGCGAAAGCGTCGGGCCGGTTGATTCGACGCAATGCGGCGTCCAGGTCCTCTGCCGGGGCCCCGTTGTCGACCCAACCTTGATAGCGATGATCGATCGCGTAGCGCATGCCGAAAGTCTGCAGCATGGCGAGCCGCGCGACTGTCGGTCCGGCATACCAAGCCGCGCCGCCAAGTATCGCGGCCAACACAATCCAGGTAAGAGCTCTGCGCATCATTGTTTCCCCCGCTTGTTTTGCTTTTCGATCTGTGAGGCGTAGGGCAGGCCAACCGACGCGAGACATTGTCGCGTCATCGCACGAGCCAACTCCTTGCGTCGCGCGAGCGTCATTGGAATGCCCGTCAGCGCATCTTCAACCAGCCAAAGACTTGTCAAGGAATGACAAAACGCGATCGCCGCTTCCGCAACCGGTGCGCGCGCCGCCGCGGACCCAAGCTCTTCCGCCAAACGATCGCGGATGGCCGTTTCCCGTTCCGCCAAATGGCGAACCAACATTTGCTTTACTTTGAGGATACCAGGGCTGTCACCGTTGCTGCGGAGGACGATTTGCGTGATGCGCGGAGGCTCCGACAGGACGGTCAGGTATCTCACTGCTACATCGACGAGTTGCTCCTGGAGAGGCTGGCCGGAGGCATGGAACATTGCGCGCACCCGATCGGCGTTGAAGCTCTGGTGCTTGAGGATCGCCGCGAAGATCGCGTCCTTGCCGGGGAAGTAATGGTAGAGCGTCGCTTTGGTCAGACGCGCCCCTTCGGCGATGTCGCTCATCGAAACGCCATCGAAGCCTCGTGCCGCGAACAAGCCGAAGGCAACGTCGACGATACGATCTTCCTTGTTCGAGGCGGATTCCCCGCCAGCCGTCGCGCGCGCCATTCCCAACCTCAATCAACCAACCGATAGGTTGAATGAAGACCATGCAGGAGTCAAGCGCGTGATGCGCGCGCGCCAGGCAATGGCGCTAGGCTAAAAAATTGCGGCTAGACGCCATTTCCTTCTCGGTCTTGAACTTCGATCGGTGAATCGTAGTTCGCGAATCGCGGAACTCGACAGGCAGGTTCAAACCATGAAGCGCGATCATTCCAGAAAATGGTGCGCTGGGGAGCCAGAGGCGGCTCGTCGTCAAGGCACCCTGCCGGAATGATCATGAAGTCGCCGCTTCGAGAAGAATTAGAAGAATTGGGGTCGTACACCAATTCACAATTGTACCCTCAGCTTGCCCACGATGACGTACTTGCAGCGATCGCGTACGCGGCCGAGCTGGCGCGGGAACGCATTGCCACCACGAGTGCTGCTTGAAGTTCAAGCTTGATGAGCACCTTCCGGCGGATGTGGCCGACGCGTTTGGCCCTGTGCACGATGTTCATACTGTTTCTGCGGAAGGCCTGGATGACGCATCGGATCGGCGGCTGCTGGATGCTTGCCAGGCCGAGGGGCGCGCGCTGGTCACCCTGGATACCGATTTTGCCAATATTCTTGTCTACCCGCCTCAGCAGTTTGCGGGCTTGATCGTGCTGCGTCCGGGCGTGCAGACATATGCAGCGATGAAAGAGGCTGCTGCCCGGGTCAGGCAACTCCTCAAATCCGAGCGTGTAACGAACCGCCTCTGGATCGTGGAAGATCGGCGGATACGTGTTTTCGAGAGTGACTGAGCGGGCGGGACAGCTTGCGAGTGTCAACGCTGCTAAGACGTGAGTGGTCTGCCTTCGCAGACCATGACCATCTTTTGTTGATGCTGGTGGTGGTTCACGAAAATGCTGCGGAGAGGAACTCCCTCCCCGACGCGTGCCGCGTCGGTACTCCCTCGCAAGCGAGGGAGAGATGCGCGTTTCCTCCTCACGCCGTGAGGAGGTGGATGCAGCAGCGACAGCTGCTGCAGACGGAGGCGTTGCCCGCCGCAGCTTGAGCGGGGTCCTGGATCGCTTGCTTGCGCTCGCGTCCGGGATGACGGGGTGATTGTGCGCGTCAGCGCGGGGCCATGCGGATGGCGCCGTCGAGGCGGAGGCACTGGGCGTTGAAGTAGGTGTTGCGGGTGAGCTCGAGGACGAGGCTGGCGAATTCCTCGGGCTTGCCGAGGCGCTTGGGGAACGGGACGGAGGCGGCGAGGCTGTCGAGGACCTTCTGGGGCGCGCCGAGCATCAGGGGCGTTGCGAAGATGCCGGGCATGATCGAATTGACGCGGATGCCGAGATCCATCAGGTCGCGGGCGAGCGGCAGGACGAGGCCGTTCACGCCGGCCTTGGCCGAACCATAGATCACCTGCCCTATCTGGGCGTCCTGCGCGGCGACGGAGGCGGTGAGCACGATCGAGCCGCG
>JBEIFU010000100.1:0-9005 GCA_040382295.1 Alphaproteobacteria bacterium | reverse complement strand
CAACGTTCGGCTTGGGCGGCCTGGATGCCGACAAAGAAGAAGCTGGGGGCCGAGAGGGGCGTTTCCTCGCTGATGACGCGCCTGAGGTTGGCCTCGATGAGGGCGATGGCGGCCAGCAGCGTCAGGCCAAGGCCCAGCGACAGGACGATCGACGAGGTGGGCGCGCCGGGCCGGTAGAGGTTCGATATGGCGAGGCGCCCGGTCATGAATCGCGGGCGCGGTATCGTGCGTGCCACCCACATGAGGGCCATGCCAGTCGCCCGCTGCAAGACGAAGGCCAGCACTGCGCCCATGGCGAAGCCTGCGGCAAGCTGGACATTGGGCGTGAGGGCCACGGCCAGTGCAATCAGCGCCGCGAAGGCGAGGCCTGTTGCTGCAACATAGGGCCAGCTCGGCCAGCGACGGGTTGGCGTGACAAGCGCACGGAACATGACAGCGGGGGAGATCTCCCGCGCCCGCGCGAGGGGCCAGATCGCGAAGGCCAACGCGGTCAGCAGGCCATAGGCCATCGCGGCGGCAAGAGGGACCAGGTAGATCCCGAACTCGGCCCGGAAAGGCAGGTAACTTGCGAGCAGCCACCCGACCACGACGGGGAGGATCGCGCCGATCATCATCCCCGCCCCTACGCCGAGGACGGCAAGCGCCATGACTTCGGCAAGGAACATCAGGAAGATGAAGCGCCCGCTGGCGCCAACACATT
Organism: Alphaproteobacteria bacterium; assembly: GCA_040382295.1. Taxonomy (GTDB): domain Bacteria; phylum Pseudomonadota; class Alphaproteobacteria; order Micropepsales; family Micropepsaceae; genus SZUA-430. The sequence continues at coordinate 8,305 of JBEIFU010000100.1, read as the reverse complement.
TGAGGGTCGCGATGTCGTCGCGGCGCCGGTCGAGATAGGCCTTCACGGCGCTGGCGACGCCAACGCCGCCTACGACGAGGGCGGTCAGGCCGATCAGGATCAGGAAGGCTGCGACCTGCTCGATGAAGCGGCGGACGCCGACCGCCGCGTTCCAGCGATCCCTGACCTGCCAGTCCTTGTCGGGGAAGGTTGTCTTGACGTAGGCGATGAACCGGGAGACGCCTTCGCGCGAGGTCAGCGCCTCGGGCAGCGCCACGCGGTAGGAGAAGTTGATGAGGCTGCCGGGCTGGACCAGTCCTGTTGCGCGCAGGGCGAACTCGGAAATCAGGACGCGCGGCCCGGTCGAGAAGCCGCCGGCGATGCGGTCGGGCTCCTGACGCACGAGGGCGCGCAACCTGAAACGGGCGTTGCCAATCTGCACGATATCGCCGCGCTTGAGGCCCAGCTTGGTTAGGAGGCGGGCGTCGACGGCCGCGCCGAAAACGCCCTCGCGGTTCTGGAAGAGCTCGCCGAGCGGCTGGCGCGGTGAGACATCGGCGACGCCATAGAGGGGATAGAAGCGATCGACGGCCTTGAGCTCGATGTTCGAGCGTGCTGCGCCGTCGAGCGTCACGGCCATGGCCCGCAGCTCGGCGATCATCGAAACCTTGCCCTGGCTGCGCAACCAGGCCAGTTCCTCGTTTGTCATCTCGCGATGCACGAGGCGCAGTTCGACGTCGCCACCCAGCAGACGCTGGCCTTCTATCGACAGACCCTCGAGCAAGGCGGCAGACAGGGATCCGACCGTTGCAATCGAGGCGACGCCCAGGACGAGGCACGCGAGGAAGATCCGGAAGCCCGACAGGCCCTGGCGCAATTCGCGACGGGCCAGGGCGAAGGCAAGTCTCAGCCTGGCGATCATCCGACGCGGGCCACTTCCGGGGCGGGAGGCTCGGCGACCTTATCCGTGGGGATCGTGTCCGGTTCAACACTGCGGACGGTCTCGACGTCGGACGGCGCTTCTGCGGCTGGCGCCGGGGCCTCGGGCTGGGCGGCTTCCTCGGGCGGCGTGGCGGCTATGGGCGGCGGCTCTTCGGGTGCCGCGACCGCTGGCTCAGGGACAACGGGTTCCGGCGCCGCGAGGGGCGTGTCTTCGCGTTCCGGGACTGGTTCTGCCTCGGCTGGTGCGCTCGTGATGGTCACCGGTTGGGCGGCGAGCGGCGCTGATGCCTCAGGTGGCTGGATGTCCTCGATGGCTTCGATGCGGCCATCGCGCAGGCGCACGATCCGGTCGCAACGCCTGGCCAAGGCTTCGTCGTGCGTCACGAGTACGAGGGTTGAGCCGCGCTCGCGCTGCAGGCGGAACATCATCTCGACGATCTCGGCACCCGTGCGGCCATCGAGGTTGCCGGTCGGCTCGTCAGCAAAGACCAGGCTTGGGCGGGGTGCGAGGGCGCGCGCCAGGGCCACGCGCTGCTGTTCGCCGCCGGAGAGCTGGCTTGGATAATGTTCGAGGCGATGACCCAGGCCCACATTCACGAGCTCCTGGCGGGCCCTGTCAAAGGCATCTGGCACCAGGCCGAGCTCGAGGGGAACGGCCACGTTTTCGAGCGCGGTCATGGTGGGGATGAGGTGGAAGGACTGGAAGACGATGCCCACGTTGCCGCGCCGGAACCGCGCGGATTCGTCTTCGGACATCGCCGAGATCTCGCGAGACCGTGCGGTGACGCGGCCCGATGTGGGCCGTTCAAGCCCGGTCATGACCATGAGGAGCGTCGACTTGCCCGAGCCCGAGGGCCCAACGAGACCGATCGCCTCGCCTTGACGAACGACCAGCTCGATACCATTGAGAATGTTGACGGGGCCCGCCAGACTCCCGAGTGTGAGCCTGACGGCCTCGAGCTTGAGCACGGGTTCAGCGTCGATCAAACGCACCATGTACGTCGGACTACCAACAAGAGGGCCTGGAATGACATCCCGATACCGGAATAAGAGGACGAGGGCCAGCGGCTCAAGCTCATTCTTTGCCCTTGTTGCGATTTTTGCGTTGTTTGCGGTGGGAATCAACGACGTTCAGGCTGGGCAGGCGGCGCCGCTGCGGATCCTTGCGCTGGGGACCAGCCTGACGCAGGGCTACAACCTGCCGCCGGGAACCGACTATTGCGCACGGCTGGAGGCCGGGCTGCGGGCGCGGGGTCACAATGTCACCATCATCAATGGCGGTGTGTCGGGTGACACTACGGCAGGCGGGCTTTCGCGCCTGGCGTGGCTGCTTGAGGAGCCGGTTGACGGCGTGATCGTCGAGCTTGGGTCGAACGACGCGCTGCGCAGCTTCGATACGAAGGAGACCGAGCGCAACCTGGACAAGATCCTCGAGATACTCGGCAAGCGGGAGGTGCCGGTGCTGTTCGCAGGGATGAAGGCGCCCCGCAACCTCGGACCGGACTATGTCGCTACGTTCGATGCCATTTTCCCGACGCTTGCCCGCAAGCACGGGGTGCTCTTCTTTCCCTTTTTCCTCGAGGGGGTAGCGGCTGATCCAAAGCTGAACCAGAGGGACGGCATCCACCCCAATGAAAAGGGTACGGCCGTCATCGTGCGCAATATCCTGCCCCATGCCGAATCGCTGATTGCCCAGATCAAGGCGCGCAGGTCCAAGTAACCCTTTCCAAAAAACGAGGTTCATCCATGGAGTACCGCGAGCTCGGCCGCACGGGGCTGAAGGTGTCGGCGCTTTGCCTTGGCACCATGACGTGGGGCGAACAGAATACCGAGCGTGAGGGCCATGAGCAGATGGACTACGCGCTGGATCAGGGCATCAACTTCCTCGATACGAGCGAAATGTATGCCGTCCCGCCGCGACCCGAGACGCAGGGTGCGACCGAGCGCATCATCGGGTCGTGGTTCAAGTCACGCGGTACCCGCAACAAGGTGGTGCTCGCCAGCAAGGTTGCCGGGCGCTCGCCGATGGCGTGGCTGCGTGCCGACGGGTCGCCCACCGAGCAGTCGGCCAAGCAGATCGCCGAGGCGGTCGACGCGAGCCTCAAGCGGCTGAACACGGACTATATCGACCTCTACCAGCTGCATTGGCCAGACCGTCCGGTTGCGATGTTCGGTGCGACGGGGCTCAGCTATCGTCATGTCGAGGGCAGCAGCGTCCCCATCGAGGACATTCTCGGGGCGCTCGACGACCAGGTGAAAGCCGGCAAGATCCGGCATGTGGGACTTTCCAATGAAACAGCCTGGGGAACAATGGAGTTCCTTCGCCATGCCAAGGAACGCGGCCTGCCCCGTGTCCAGTCGATCCAGAATGCCTATAACCTCCTCAATCGTATCTTCGAGCTGGGACTGGCCGAGGTCGCCCATCGGGAGCAGGTGGGGCTTCTGGCGTATTCGCCCCTTGGGCAGGGCTATCTGACGGGCAAGTACCAAAAGGGCGCGGAGCCCGAGGGATCCCGGAAGAAACTATTCCATCGCCTGCAGCGCTATGAACGCGCGCAGACAGAGCCTGCGATCGACCGCTACCTCGAGGTGGCGCGCCGGTTTGGCATCGAGCCGGCGCAGCTGGCCCTGCAGTTCGTCACCACGCGTCCCTTCGTCACGTCGAACATCATCGGGGCGACCACGATGGAGCAGCTGAAAGTCAATGTCGGGAGCATTCACGTGCGGTGGACGGACGAGCTCGAGAAGGCCATCGACGAGGCTCATCACGCACAACCCAATCCCGCCCCGTGAGGCCTGATGATCCGGCTCTTCACGGCGATCGGACTTCCGCCTGACCTGACCACGCGCCTTACGCTGATGCAGGGTGGCGTACCGGGGGCTCGCTGGTCGCCGCCGGAGAACTTTCATCTCACGCTCAGGTTCATCGGCGAGGTCGACGAGGCCGTCGCCAACGACATCGACGACATGCTGTCGGGCCTGCGCGCGGCCTCGTTCGAGCTGACTCTGAAGGGATGCGGGAGCTTCGGCAGCAAGGATCCACATTCACTGTGGGTTGGGGTGGCGCCCTGCCCGCCGCTCCTGCAGCTCGCGGCGCGGGTCGACAGCCTGCTGCAACGCATGGGGATTGGGGCCGAGACACGCAAGTACACGCCGCATGTCACGCTGGCGCGGCTCAAGGATGCGCCTGTGCCGCGTGTGCAGGCGTTTCTGGGCGACCATGTGCAATTCCTTGGCGGACCTTTCGGCGTAACTTGGTTCGGCCTCTACTCGAGCCATCCGGGTTCGCAGGGCCGCCGGTATGTTCTCGAACGGCGCTATCCGCTCGGTTGAGGTCAGGCCTCGGTGACGTCGGCCTCGATGCGCTCCATGGCGTCGTCGGAGTAGCCGAAGTGGTGACCGATCTCGTGGATGAGGACGTGCGCCAGGATATCGCCCAGCGCGATCTCCGAGTCGGCCCATTCGTCGAGGATGGCGCGGCGATAGAGAAAGATGATGTTGGGCTGACCGGAGGCATCGTCTTCTGCGCCGGGCTGGGTCACGTCAATACCCTGGAAGAGGCCAAGGATGTCGAAGGGTGACTCCAATTCCATCTCGGCGATCACGTCGTCGTCGGGAAGGTCCTCGATGCGAAAGAGGATCTGGCCGCATTTCCTGCGAAATGCGTCAGGCAAACGGTCGAAGATTTCGCGCGCGAGTTCCTCGAAATCGTCAAGGTTCGGCGCTACCAGATCATAGATCGAGTCGGTGCTCATGCAGCCCTCGGATGGGTATTCTCATGCGCCGAAATCATAGCCTATGATCGCCGGGAAAAGGGAGAGAGTTCGTGAGCAAGCTTCTGACAGCAACCGAACGTTCCGCGCTGGCAAGGGACCTGCCGTCCTGGCGCCATGAAGCTGAGCGTGATGCCATTACACGGACATTCGTTTTTGCCGATTTCGTCGCGGCGTTCGGCTTCATGAGCCAGGTGGCGCTTGTTGCCGAGCGCATGGATCACCATCCCGAGTGGTCGAATGTCTACAAGACGGTGCGGGTCCTGCTGACGACGCACGATTCCAACGGCCTGACCGGCAAGGATGTGGCGTTGGCGATGGCCATGGACCGGTTTGCCCGCGCACTCGGCGCGACCTGACGGGAACCCGCCCCCGGTTTGAGGGCGGGCTCATCCTGCGGTGATCAGGGCGTGGTTGCCGGCGGCGCAGCCGGTGCGTCCGTGGCTGGCGTGGCGTCCGATGGTGCATCTGACGTTGGCGTGACGGGCTCAGCTGTCGGCGCCTCTGCCGCCGGTTGCGGCAAGGGGGCGTTCTCGGTGAAGAGCTGGACGTCGATGCTGTTCATCTTGGCCAGGGTCTCCATCGCGGTGCCGCCGGCTACCTCAACCGTGACCGTCACAGGCACGAGGCCGCCGTCGCGCAGGTCCCTTTCGGCTGCCAGCAGCGACGCAGCCCGGGAGAGCCTTCGGTTGAGGCCCGCTCCGGTTGGGTCTCTCCATTCGGTCACGGTGGCCTCGCCTGCCACGGTCACTACAAGCCTCACCACGCCGTCGCCCGGTGCCGGGGCTGCGGGCGCCGCAGGTGCGGGCGCCGGCGGCACCTCGGCAGCAGGCGCGGCGTCCGCGGGAGGTGTTTCCGGCGATGCCGCAGGGGCGGCAGGCTCCGTGGCGGGCACGGGGGATGCGCCGGCGTCTGGAGCGGCTGCGGGGGCTGGCGTTGCGGCGGGCGGGGTCGCTGCCGACTTCATGAACCCGTTGACGGTCGCTGTTGCCACGACGACCCGCTCGTCGACCGGCAGCCTGATGTTCCAGCTGGTAGAGACGACTGATGTTACCGTTTCGCCCGCTTTTGCCCTGAGCTCGAAGGCCGGGAAGCCGAGGCTGAGCCGCTTGCCATCCTGGGAGACGTTGGTGGTGTACTCACTGATCACCGTCACGGGATTGGTCGTGACCGGGCCCTGGATCATCGTGGGCGTCCCTGCCCCTCCGCTGCCCGAGCCGCTGCCGGAATAGATCAAGTATCCGGCGGTGCCCACGAGCACGGCTACAGCGGCAACGCCACCGATCAGCACAGTTCTGTTCATCTGAAATCCCCTTGTCCTGCATGTGTGACATGCGCGCGCGGGACCCTAGCCCCTGCAATGACGGGGGACAAGAATCCGTGCGGCCACACTGCACGTGAATGCGACGTTGATTACAAACCGTCGCAGCAGGCTTCGCGGTGTTGTTGCGAATCACACCGGGACGGTGTCGTCGACTGCCCCTGGTTGAGGTTCTGGCCTGTGCGCGTCGGGCTTTGTAAGGTCCTTCTTTGCAAGATGGCACGTGGATCATGACCTACCCTGCCCCCGCGAGCGCCTGGGCCAACCGCGAGACGCTGTTCCTGCTGGCGTTCGCGCTGATGATGACGCACGAGCTTGATGCGGTGGCGCGGATGGAGTGGCGGGTACTGCCGCTGACTTCCTGGATGCCGGATGATTTGGGCTTCCACGTGTTCGTGGCGGCGCATGTGCCGCTTGTGCTTGCGATCGTGCACTGGGCGTTTCGTGCGGGGGCGCAGGCCGGGGAAAGGCTGCGGTTCTGGTTCTGCCTGTTCTGCGTCGTGCATGTCGGGCTGCACTGGATCTTCCAGGATCATCCGGACTATCGCTTCAACAATCCCTTCTCGAATGCGCTGATCTGGGGCGCGGGCGCGGCGGGCTTTGCCTGGCTGGTCGCCGCACGTCGCAGTCCTGCCTCCTGAAAGAAAAGGGGGCGCCGGTGGCGCCCCCGATGAGATGGTATCGCTGGCTTGCGCGCCTCAGCGCGGGGCCATGCGGATCGCGCCGTCGAGGCGGATGACTTCGCCGTTCAGCATCGAGTTCTCGCAGATCTGACGGGCGAGCTTGGCGTACTCGTAGGGGTGGCCAAGACGCGAGGGGAACGGCACCTGGGCGCCGAGGCTCTTCTTCACTTCCTCCGGTGCGCCGGCCAGAAGCGGTGTGTTGAACAGGCCCGGCAGGATCGTCATGCAGCGCACGCCGTCCCGCGCAAGGTCGCGGGCGATGGGGAGCGTCATGCCGACGACGCCGCCCTTCGATGCCGAATAGGCGGCCTGGCCGACCTGCCCGTCCTGGGCTGCGACCGAGGCGGTGTTGATGATCACGCCGCGCTCGCCATCTTCCGTGACGGGATCCAGGGACAGCATGCCCGCGGCCGACTTCGCCAGGCAGCGGAAGGTGCCGACGAGGTTGATCTGGACGATGCGGTCGAAGTGCTCGATGGGATGGGGGACGACTTCGTTCGTCTCCTTCTTGCGAGCGGCTGTCTTGATGGCGATGCCGGTGCCGGCGCAGTTGACGAGGATGCGCTCCTGGCCGAGGGCCTCGCGCGCTTTCTTGAAGCCGGCGATGACGCTTTCCTCCGATGTCACGTCAACTTCGCAGAAGACACCCTTGATCTCGGCGGCGACCTTTTCGCCCCTGCCCTTGTCGCGGTCGAAGATGGCGACCTTGACGCCGGTGGCGGCGAGCTCGCGCGCGGTGGCTTCACCGAGGCCCGAGGCGCCGCCGGTGACGACGGCCGTGACGGAAGAATTCAGCTGCATGGAATGAGACTTTCTGCTAGGGTGAATGACAAGCGGCGCCTTCATAGCCCCGGTTTTGGACCATGGCTAGAGCGGGTGCGGCCAGATGGAGGCGCATATGCAAGCCTGGGCCGAGGAAAACGCTGCGTTACCTGCTGTCATCGTGCGCCACGAGCGCATTGCGCGCGAGGGTCTTTGGCGCAAGCTGCGCCGCCTGGCCGGACGCCTGCCCTTTGCCGAGGATCTGGCTGCCGCCTATTACTGCGCGCTTGATCCGGCAACGCCCCTGGCTGCGCGCGCGACGCTGATTGCCGCTGTCGCCTATTTCGTGGTGCCGATCGATGCCATCCCGGATGCGCTGGCCCTGATCGGCTTCAGCGACGATGCCGCAGTGCTTGCTACCGCGATTGCAGTTGCGGGCGCCAATATCGTTCCCGCGCATCGCGCGAAGGCGCGCGCGGCGCTGTTGATCGAGCGCCGCACGCATAGAGTTTGACCCTCGGACGGCGCTCAGCGGGAACTTGTTGTCGCGGCTAAGATCGGGGCAGTGCGCCCGCGGTTGCGAGTAGCCAATTCCTGAAGACCTCAATCTTCGGGGCGTTCTCGAGATCCGGCGGGTAGACGAGGTGATAGGCGAACTCGGCGCCGAGGGCGACATCGAAGGGGCGGACGAGGCGGCCGGCGTCGAGGTCGCCCTTGACGAGCACGCTGCGGCCCAAGGCAACGCCCAGGCCTTCGATTGCGGCCTGGATGAGAAGGCCTGAATCATCGAAGCCGGGGCCGCGCGCCGTATCGACGCCGGTCAGTCCTGCGGCTGCGAACCACAT
>JBEIFU010000099.1:0-9078 GCA_040382295.1 Alphaproteobacteria bacterium | reverse complement strand
GCCACGGTCACGGCTCATCTGCTGGCGTCGCGCGCCGAGCCGCAGGCCGTTAGCCTCGTCTACTGGCTGTTCGTTGCGCTACTCGCGGTAGCCAGTGCAGCCGCTCTGCCAGGTGCTGCCTATGCCTTCCTCTGGCCTGTCATCATCTTTGCCCTCGTGGCAGGTCTTGGCCAGTTCATGGTGCCGGCAGTGGCCATCCGATGGGCCTCGGTGGCAGGCTTCGTGGCGATCGCGATGTTCTGGAGCGGTCACATGCTCGCCCTCGACGCAGTGGCTGGCTTCCCGCTCAGCCAGTTCAAGCTTCTAGCGCTCTTTCCGCTGGCGATGGCGCTGGTGCCCCTCTTCATGATGGTTGCGCCTCTGCGCATCACGGTTCTCGCAATTCCCGTCGTGCTGACAGTGGCAACGGCCGCCCTGGCATCGACCAGGCCCGGCTACACGCCCGACAACCCGCGCCCGCTCAACATTGTCTACCATCAGGACGCAGACACGGGCAGGGCACGCTGGCTCGTTCACGAGACACCAGTCGATCGCGTTTTCATGCAGCGCGCAGGCTTCGGTTCGGCCCCGGAAAGCATCAGCCTCGCAGGGCTGGTTCCGACCCAGGCTTTCACCCGCAAGGCAGCATCTGCGCGACTGGAGGCACCGCGTTTCGAACTCGTTACCCGCGAAACGCGCGGCGATAAGGTCAGCCTTTCGGGCCAGATCCGGTCTGTGCGCGCCGGCTTTGTCTTCGGCCTGATCATTCCGCCGGATTCCGGCATCACCGCCGTCACGCTCGAAGGGCAACCGCTTGTCTCGCCCGAGCGTCTTGCAGGCGGCAAGCCCGTCTGGGCGCGCATCTTCGGAACGGCTGACAAGCCGCTGTCGATTGCAATCGAGCATGACACGGATGGAACGGGCCGCTTCACCCTGTTCGAGCGCTCGGCGCTCCCGCAGACGCCTGAAGCCGACCGGCTTCTGTCACTGAGACCGGACAACGCAAGCCCAGTGCACGCCGGCGACGGCGCCTTCGTCTTTCGCTCGCTCGACTTGAAGGCCCTCACGCCGACGGGGCAGACGGCTCCTCTGCCTTGATCTCATGGCGCATGAACAGCGGCACCTGCGTCATGAAGAACACAAGGTTCAGCGGAATGAATCCCCACACCTTGAACCATAGCCACGTCTCGAACGAATAGCTTTGCGCCACATAGACATTGAGCAATCCCAGCGCACAGAAGAACAGGGCAAGGCGCACGGTGAAGATCTCCCACCCGCGTTCCGTCAATTGCACGGCCATGTCCATGATGTCCCGGATGATCAGTCGCCCCGTCGCCAATCCGCCCGCCAGGATGAAGGCAACGGCGAAGTAGTAGATCGTCGGCTTCATTTTGATGAACAGGTCATCATTCAACCAGATCGTAAGGCCACCGAAGATCAGCACCACCGCTGCACTGAAGACAATCAGGGGCGACACCTTGCGTGTCAGGACATAAGTGACGATCCCCGCGACAACTGTCGCGACCATGAACACGGCTGTGGCCGGCATGATCCCAAGCCAGTAGTAGCAGGTGAAGAAAACGACGAGCGGCCCAAGGTCCAGGAGGAATTTCAGCAGGGAATTCATGGATCAGGAACCCTTCTCGGTTGGTATGCAATCAGCCTTGCGCCGGGTTGGTCGTGGCGCCCACCAGCGCGCGCGAAAATTGCTCGGCATCGAAGTCCTGGAGGTCGTCTGCCGTCTCTCCAACCCCGATATAGTGGATCGGCAGGTCGAATTTTTCAGCAATCGAAACAAGGATGCCGCCGCGCGCCGTGCCATCAAGCTTCGTCATGATCACGCCGCTGATCTGCGCCGACGCCCGAAACACTTCGGCCTGCGCCACGGCGTTCTGCCCCGTCGTCGCATCAAGCACGAGGATCGCATTGTGCGGCGCGGTCGGATCGATCTTCTTGATCACGCGGACCATTTTCTCGAGCTCGGCCATCAGCCCGGCCTTGTTCTGCAGGCGCCCGGCCGTGTCGACCAGCAATACGTCATAGCCCTCGTTGCGGGCCCGCTCATAGGCCTCATAGGCAAGGCCAGCCGCATCTGCACCCGTCTCCTTTGCCACCACCGGGCAGCCCGAACGCTCTCCCCAGATCTTGAGTTGCTCGACGGCCGCCGCGCGGAAGGTGTCCCCGGCCGCCAGCATAACCTTCAGGCCCGCGCCCCTGTACTTCTGCGCCAGCTTGCCGATCGTTGTGGTCTTGCCCGAGCCATTGACCCCTGCCATCAGCACCACATGCGGCTTGAGTTCGGGCCGGATCACGAGTGGCTTTGAAACACGTCGAAGGATCTTGACGATCTCCTCGGCCAGAGCCGCGCGGATCTCTTCCTCCGTTACATCGGCGTTGAACCGCGTACGTTTGAGTTCGGCAACGACGTCCGCCGCGACCTTGGCGCCCATGTCGGCACCGATCAGCAACTCCTCCAGCTCGTCGAGAGCCGCTTGGTCAAGCCGCCGACGCGTGAAGACTCGCGTGATGCCCTGTGTGAATGCCTGCGTGCTGCGCGTCAGACCAGCCTTAAGGCGGGCGAAAAACCCGGGCTTCTTTCCTTCATTGTCCGACATCAGGCAGCCTCTGCATAGGCAAATTGACTGTCAGAGCCCATGACCCGCGCACGGATGATGGCACCGACGCGCTGCGCCGAAGAAAGCTTGACCGGCGCGTAGGTGGGGCTCCGTGCGATGAGGTCCTGCTCGACCAGCACCTCGACCTCGTGCCCGACCAGCGACGCAACGTGATCCGCAAGCATCTCCGCGCCCGCGGCGCGCAAAAGCTGGGCCCTCTGCTTGATGACGGCCCCGTCCACTTGCGGCATGCGCGCAGCCGGCGTTCGCGCGCGAGCAGAAAACGGAAAGACGTGCAGATAGGTGAGGCCACAATCACGCACATGCTGCAGCGTGGACGTGAACATCTCGTCAGTCTCGGTCGGGAAGCCGGCGATCAGGTCGGCACCAAAGACAATCTCCGGACGCCGCCTCCGCAGGGCTGCGCAGAATTCAACCGCTTGTGCCGTCGTATGCCGCCGCTTCATGCGCTTCAGGATCATGTCATGACCCGCCTGAAGCGACAGGTGAAGGTGAGGCATGAACCGAGCCTCGCTGCAGGCAATATCGACGAGAAGCGCATCACACTCGGCCACATCAAGCGAGGAAAGCCGCAGACGGGGCAGGTCAGGCGCGAAGCGCAGGATCTGTTCGACAAGCCGCCCGAGCTTCGGCGTGCCGGGAAGATCAGCGCCGTAGGAGGTCATGTCGACGCCGGTCAGCACGATTTCCTGCACGCCCTGCTGCACCAGACGCTTGATATCCTCGACCACTGCCCCAGCCGGCACGCTGCGTGAAGGACCGCGGCCATAGGGAATGATGCAGAAGGTACAGCGATGGTCACAGCCATTCTGGACTTGCACGAACGCGCGCGCGCGCCCGTCGAAGCCCGCGACCAGATGCGACGCCGTCTCGCGCACCGACATGATGTCGTTGACCATGACGCGCTCGCCCGGCATGTGGAATGCATAGGACTTCGCCTCAAGCTTGTCCGCATTTCCAAGCACCCGGTCGATCTCCTTCATGTCGGCAAAGGCCTGCGGGTCGGTCTGCACCGCGCATCCGGTCACGACGATACGGGCGTTCGGGTTCTCGCGCCGGGCCCGGCGGATCGATTGCCGCGCCTGCCGAACGGCCTCGGTTGTCACCGCGCACGTATTCACGATGATGGCATTGTCGAGCCCCGCCTCGGCAGCTTTGTGGCGCATCACCTCGGACTCATAAGTATTGAGCCGACAACCAAGCGTGATGATTTCGACGCTCACGAGCCCTCCCGCGCGAAGAAGCGTTCGTCCAGCTCGCCCATGAAGTTCAGCTCTGTTGCACCCGTCATCAGCACACGGTTGTCATCACGCCAGTGAATGTCGAGCGGTCCACCATCAAGTTCCACGCGCACCTGTCGGTCTGTCAGGCGCTTGCGCACGGCCGCAACCACGCTCGCGCAGGCCGCCGAGCCGCAGGCCTGCGTGAGGCCTGCGCCGCGCTCCCACACGCGAAGCCGGATCTCGGACTTCGAACGAACCTGGGCGAGGCTGATGTTGGCCCGATCGGGAAACAGCGGATGATGCTCGATCATCGGCCCGATCTTGCGCAGGTCATGCGCGCCAGCGTCCTCGACGAAGAAGATGCAGTGCGGATTGCCCATGTTCACCGCGGACGGCCCGAACAGGACCGGCGCATCGATAGGCCCGATCCTGATGTCGAGGGTGCGCGTATCCATGCGTTCGGCCAGGGGAATGTCCTGCCAGTCAAGTTTCGGCTCGCCCATGTCCACCGTGACCCGGCCGTCGGCCTCGCGCCGACACGTGATCAAGCGCCCCGGCGCAGCGATGGTCACCGACGTCCGGCCGCTCTGCGACAGAAGCAGGTCGCCCACGCAGCGCGCGCCGTTGCCGCAAGCACCAGCAGGGCTCCCATCGGGGTTCCAGATCCGCATCCGGACATCGTCCTCAAGGCCATCCCGTTCGATCGAGATAAGCTGGTCAAACCCCACGCCCCGATGCCTGTCGCCGATGCGGCGGGCCGCCTCGGCACTGAACGCAACAGCCTGCGATCGTGCATCGATGATCACGAAGTCGTTGCCAAGCCCATTCATCTTGTAGAAGGAAATGCCCATGGCGCCTGTATATAGGCGCCACCCCATGGCCCTGCCAGTCAAAACCGCCCGCGTCGATCCGTCCGGCTTAACCACGCCGCCAACGCGACGCGCGCCGGTCGATCTGCCTTGACAAGAACTGGGCCTTGTCCCTAGGTTCCGCCCCGAATTTCCAGGATCGCCCCGATGCCGATCCGCTCCGGACAATGGGTCTGGGGTCAACGTCCGCCAGCGCGTTGCGCCCGCGGGCGCGATGGGTGTTGGGCGAATGGGTGTTGGACGAAACGCAGTTGGACGAAACGCAGACGTGGGCGTGAATGTTTGAGAACCTGACCAATCGGCTGACTTCCGTCTTCGACGGACTGACCGGCCGTGGTGCGATCACGGAAGCCGACGTCGACGCCGCGCTGCGTGAAGTGCGCTTGGCGCTGATCGAGGCCGACGTATCGCTCCCGGTGATCAAGGACTTCCTCGCCAAGGTGCGCTCCCGCGCGATTGGCGCCGACGTCCTTCGATCGGTCACGCCCGGCCAGCAGATCGTCAAGATCGTCCACGACGAACTCGTCGAAACGCTCGGCACGGAAAGCTCCGGCCTCAGCCTCGACATCACCCCGCCAGCCGTCATCATGATGGTCGGCCTCCAGGGCTCGGGCAAGACGACGTCCACGGCCAAGATCGCGCTGCGCCTGACCAATCGCGACCGCAAGAAGGTCATGATGGCTTCGCTCGACACGCGCAGGCCCGCCGCCCAGGAGCAGCTGAAGATCCTCGGCGAGCAGATCGGCGTGGCCACCCTTCCGATCGTCGCCGGCCAGTCGCCGGCCGACATCACACGCCGTGCGCTCCAGGCAGCCAAGCTGTCGGGGTACGATGTGCTCATGCTCGACACGGCAGGCCGCCTGCATGTCGACGAGGCGCTCATGGCCGAGATCGCCGAGATCCGAAACCTCTCTGCGCCAATCGAAACCCTGCTGGTTGCCGACAGCCTGGCCGGTCAGGATTCGATCAACGTAGCCAAGCAATTCAACGAGCGCATCGGTCTCTCCGGCATCGTGCTCACCCGGATCGATGGCGACGGCAGGGGAGGCGCAGCGCTCTCGATGCGCGCCATCACCGGCGCGCCGATCAAGCTTTTGGGCACCGGCGAAAAAATCGACGCCCTCGAGGACTTCCACCCCCGCCGCATCGCAGGTCGCATCCTCGGCCAGGGCGACGTCGTCAGCCTTGTCGAGAAGGCAGCCGAAACCGTCGATCAGGAAAAGGCCGAGGCGCTTGCCCGCAAGATGCAGAAAGGTCAGTTCGACCTCGAAGATCTTGCCGAGCAGCTCCGCCAGATGCGCCGCATGGGTGGCATGCAGGGGATCATGAGCCTTCTGCCCGGCATCGGCCGCATGAAGGACCAGATGGCCAACGCCGGCTTTGATGATCGCATGCTCAAGCGCCAGGAAGCCATCATCCTCTCGATGACGCGGGAAGAACGTCGCAATCCCGACGTCCTCAACGGCTCGCGCCGCAAGCGCATTGCCAGGGGTTCGGGTGTCGAGGTCTCCGAGGTCAACAAGCTTCTGAAGATGCATCGCCAGATGGCCGACGTCATGAAGAAGATGGGCAAGGGCAAAGGTTTGATGAGCGCTCTGTTCGGAGGCTCGATGCCCCGCATGCCGGGCGCAGCAGGCCTGCCGGGTCTTGGCGGGCAGGCCGCCCTGCCACCAGGTTTGACACTGCCGCCGGGGTTCCCCGGCAAGAAATAGGTCGCACCGCGAGGTGCAATTGCTTTTGAACGAACAGCAAGAAGGAAAGACTGTCAGATGCTGAAGATCAGAATGTCCCGCGGTGGAACCAAGAAGCGCCCGTTCTACAAGATCGTCGTTGCCGACGCGCGCTGCCCGCGCGATGGCCGCTTCATCGAGCGCCTTGGCCATTACAATCCGCTTCTGCCCAAGGACAACGCTGAGCGCGTGAAGTTCGATCTCGACCGCATGAAGTACTGGCTGAGCCAGGGCGCTCAGCCGTCTGACCGCATCGAGCGCTTCCTCGCCGACGCCGGCCTGGCCAAGAAGAAGACCGCCTTCAACGACCCGTCGAAGTCAGCGCCGCGCAAGAAGGCGCAGGAACGCCTCGCGGCCGAGAAGAAGGCAGCCGAGGCGGCGGCCTGATCGGCAGCAACCCGCGCGGCTCATTCGGATTGGAACAGCGGCAATGACAGGCAAGCAGATCCTGCTGGGCAAGATTATCGCAGCCCACGGATTGAAGGGCGAGGTGAAGATCAAGAGCTTCACCGAAGACCCGCTTGACATCGCGTCTTATGGGATGGTGACGGTGCCCGATGGTCGCCGCTTCCATCTTGAACGCGCACGCGTCCAGGGCGAGACCGTCATTGCAGGCATTCGCGGCATTTCCGATCGCAACGCAGCCGAGGCCCTGAAGGGGCTGGAGTTGCACGTCGAGCGCGATGATCTCCCGGACGCCGAAATCGAAGAGGGGGAATTCTATCAGGCCGATCTCATTGGCTTGCCCGTCTTCGACGGCAATGGCACGCGACTGGGTGAAGTCGTTGGCTTCCAGGATTTCGGCGCAGGCGAACTGGTCGAAGTCGAGCTGCCCTCGGGCGCGGTAGGCCTCGTCCCCTTCGCCGACAGCATGGTGCCGGTCGTGGACATGGAGGAGGGCCGCATTGTCCTCTCCGACACGGGCGTCGCCGTCCTCCACGCGGACGTGGAGCTCTCCGGGAAGAAGGTGGGCGTCCAATGACCTGGGCCGCAACAATCCTCACCATCCAGCCCGACATGTTCCCCGGGCCTCTCGGCATCTCGCTGTGCGGAAAGGCCCTGGCTGAAAGCGCCTGGTCGCTGGACGTGCGCGACATCCGCAAGCACGCAACAAGCCGCTATGGATCCGTCGATGACACCCCTGCCGGAGGCGGCCCAGGCATGGTGATGCGGGCCGACATCGTCGCCGCGGCCATTGATGCGGTTGATCAGGCAGGCCGTCCGCTGGTCCTCATGTCACCCCGCGGTCGCCCCTTCACGCAGGCACGCGCAAGAGAGCTGTCAGCAGGCGCTGGCGCCATCTTCGTCTGCGGCCGCTTCGAAGGTATGGACCAGCGCGTGATCGAGGGCCGGGCGCTCGAGGAACTGTCGATCGGTGACTACATCCTCTCCGGCGGCGAGCTTGCCACCATGATTGTGATCGATGCCGTGGTACGACTATTGCCAGGCGTCATTGGCGCCAGCGAATCCCTCAGCGAGGAAAGCTTCGAACAGGGTCTGCTCGAATATCCGCATTACACACGGCCGCAGGTCTGGGAGGGCAGGGAGATCCCTGAAATCCTCACCTCCGGCCACCATCGCAAGATCAGGGACTGGCGCCTCGCGCAAAGCCTTGAACTCACGAAATCCCGCCGCCCCGATCTGTGGGACGCCTGGCAGCGTCGCCATGGGACGGCTCCAACGAAACACTAGGATCTGGAAAGGAACAGAAACATGAACCTCCTGCAGCAGCTTCAGGCCGAACAGGCAGCCGAACTCACCAAGAAGAAGCGCCCCGAATTCGGTCCAGGGGACACGGTGAAGGTCAACGTCAAGGTCGTCGAGGAGTCCTATGACGAAAAGACGAAGCAGACCAAGCGCCGCGAGCGCATTCAGGCTTTCGAAGGCGTGGTCATCGGCCGACAGGGCCAGGGCGTGAACGAGAACTTCACCGTCCGCAAGCTCTCCTACGGAGAAGGCGTCGAGCGCGTTTTCCCCGTCTACAGCCCCCTGGTCGACTCGGTCGACGTCCTTCGTCGCGGCCGCGTGCGCCGTGCGAAGCTCTATTATCTCAAGGGGCGTACCGGCAAGGCCGCCCGCATTGTCGAGCGTCAGGACAAGGGCGGCGACAACGCCTCGGAGTAAGGGCATAAGGGCAGGGGCTTCGTCGCAGCCCTCATCGATAAGCCCTCATCGATTACGCAGGCGCGGAGCCTTTGCTCCGCCGCCTGCGCCACGCTTCTTGCCCTAGGCGGTACAGAACATGTCGCCGCAGCGCGTGCCCCCTTGGCAGGCGCGGGTGGTCGAAGTCCCCCCCGTCATCGCGCTGCATGCCAATGCGCTCCATGACAGCCCTTGACGCTGTGTTCGCAGGCACTGTGAACGACACGATTTGATCGAGGTTCAATTCCGCGAACCCGATTCGAAGAGCCGCGAGTGCAGCCTCGGTCGCGTAGCCGTGACCCCAAAAGCGGGGCGAGAGACGCCAGCCGATCTCGACCGCCGGCGCAAACGGCGCATGGAACGAAACCCGTTGCAGCCCCGTATATCCGACCAGCGACGCCACGCCCGGCACCTCGATCGCCCATACGCCGAACCCGTGTGCCACATGATGCGCCTCGAACCGCTCGATCAGCGTCTCCGTCTCCGCCCGCGAAAGCAT
>JBEIFU010000098.1:0-9094 GCA_040382295.1 Alphaproteobacteria bacterium | reverse complement strand
TAGCCGCACCAGACACGGCCAAACAGCGCCGTCACCAGAAACAGCAGAAGCGAGGCCAGGATCAGAAGTCCCGTGATGTAATAGACTTCCTGCGGCCAGATCTCGATCCAGAAGAAATAGAAGCGCTCGCGAACCAGATCGACCAGCACAGCCTGGTCGGGAATGTTCGGTCCCCGGTCCCACCGCACCCATGGCAGCAGGTAATAGGCGCCCAGCATCACCGCCATGCCCAGCCATTTCAGCGACCGGAACTTGCCTTGCACAAGCTTTGGAAAGATCGGCACACGCGCGACATAATCCTTGCGCAGGGCTGCGCTGTTGGTCGGGCGGGCATCGACGCGCTGCACGCCTTCCGCTGCCTGTGAAGCCTCGCGGACCGCGGCGTTGACTGTCCTTTCCAGCGGCGTCGTATCCATGGATGGGTGCGGCTTACTCGCCACCTCCCAGCGAGTGTACATAGACCGCAAGCGCGTCGATCGTCATCGGATCAAGACGCGTGCCCCAGTTCGGCATGACACCCACCTTGGCGTTATGGATCTGGGCGCGGATCTCGGCCTTCGTTCCACCATAGAGCCATTCCCTATCCGTCAGGTCTGGAGCGCCGAACTCACGCAGGCCCTTGCCATCCGCGCCATGGCACGAGGCGCAATTGTCGGTCCAGAGTGTTGTCGCGCGTTCGACCGCAGCCTTGTTCGCCGCCTGTCCCGACATCTGCAGAACATACTCGGTCAAGTCATTGATCTCGCTGGGCTTGAGAATTTCATCCTTGCCAAACGAGGGCATGACCGACTGCCGGGTGTCGGGATGGGTCGAGCGAATGCCGACCATCAGCGTCTGCTTGATGTCTTCAAGCGTGCCGCCCCAGAGCCACACGTCATCGTTCAGGTTGGGATAGCCCTTTGTGCCCTGGCCACCCGAGCCGTGACACGTTGCGCAATTGTCGCCAAAGGCCGACTTTCCCGCCTGCACGGCGAACTGGAACAGGTCAGGGTCGGACTCGATCTGCTTCAGGCTCGAGCCCGCCAGTTGCTTGCCCTGTTCGCTGCGCTGCAGCTTCATCTCCCGCACGGCCTGATCGACATCCGCGCGCTGCGAATGTTCGAGTATGCCGGGCAGATAGCCCGTCAGCGTCGGCCATGACGGATAGAGCACCCAGTACCCGACAGCCCACACAACCGTGGCGTAGAATATCCAGAGCCACCAGCGGGGCAGGGGATTGTTCAGTTCACGGATCCCATCCCATTCATGGCCCGTCGTTTCGGTGCCGGTGAGCGGGTCGATGTCCTTGTTCTTCGCCATCACATGTCATCCTTGTCCAGCGGCATCTGTGCCGCCCTGTCGAATGTCTTCTTGTTGCGTGGCCAGAGTGCGTAGAGACACACCGCCAGGAACAGAACTGTGAGGTACACAAGTCCCCAGCTGCGCGCGAAGGTTGCGATGTCATCATAGGCCATGGCGTCTACCTCCGGTTCTCCGGCGCATCCGCCTGATAGGATTTGAAGTCAACCAGTGTGCCCAGCATCTGGAGATAGGCCACCAGCGCGTCCATCTCGGTGATGCGTGCGGGGTCTCCGTCGAAGTCGCGCGCTGCGGTGTTCGCATAACGCTGCTGAAATGCCTCGATGCCTTCCGAATTCGGATCGGCCTGCGCAACCAGGTCGGCTTTCGCGTTGGCGATCATGTCATCCGTATAGGGCACGCCGACGGTCGCATTTGCCCGCAGCATGTTCTGCACCTGAGACAGGTCGAGCTCGGTCTTCTCGAGGAATGCATATGGCGGCATGATCGACTCCGGCACCACCGACCGCGGGTCGACCAGATGTGCGCGGTGCCATTCGTCGGAGTATTTGCCGCCAACACGGGCCAGGTCCGGCCCTGTGCGCTTCGAGCCCCACTGGAAGGGGTGATCGTACATGCTCTCGGCTGCAAGGCTGTAATGGCCATAGCGCTCGACCTCGTCGCGCAGCGGACGAACCATCTGGCTGTGACAGGTATAGCAACCTTCACGCACATAGATGTTGCGGCCAGCAAGCTCGAGCGGGGTGTAGGGGCGCATGCCCTTCACCTTCTCGATCGTGCTCTCGAGATAGAACAAGGGTGCGATCTCGACGAGCCCGCCGATGGACACCACCACCAGGATGCATACCGTCAACAGCAGCGAATGACGTTCAAGTGTTCCGTGATTGAACATGGGGCGCGTGGTCTCCTTACGCTGCAACCGATGCAGCCTGGGCTGGCAGCGGTTCAGAAGACCGGACGTCACCCTTGATCGTCCGGTAGAGGTTGTAGGCCATGATGACTGCGCCTGCGAGATAGAGCAGGCCGCCCAGGGCACGGATGATGTAGTAGGGTTTCATCGCCTCGACGGTCTCGACGAAGGAGTATTCGAGGAAGCCGAAGTCGTTATAGGCGCGCCACATCAGTCCCTGCATGATGCCCGACACCCACATCGAGGTGATGTAGAGCACGATGCCAAGCGTCGCGATCCAGAAATGCCACTCGACCAGCGAATGCGAATATAGCCTCTGCCGGCGCCACAGCCACGGCGTCAGGCAATAGAGCGCACCAAACGACACGAACCCGACCCAGCCCAGCGCGCCGGAGTGCACGTGCCCGATGGTCCAGTCCGTATAATGCGACAGGGCATTCACCGCCTTGATTGACATGACCGGGCCCTCGAAGGTCGACATGCCGTAGAAGGCGACCGACACGACCAGCATGCGCAGCACCGGATCGGTCCTGAGCTTGTCCCATGCACCAGACAGCGTCATCAGCCCATTGATCATGCCGCCCCACGAGGGCATCCACAGCATGATCGAAAAGGTCATGCCCAATGTCTGCGCCCAGCCGGGAAGTGCCGTGTAATGCAGGTGGTGCGGGCCTGCCCAGATGTAGAGGAAAATCAGCGACCAGAAATGGATGATCGACAGCCGGTACGAATAGACCGGGCGATCAGCCTGCTTGGGTATGAAGTAGTACATGATCGCAAGGAAACCCGCGGTCAGGAAGAAGCCGACGGCATTGTGTCCGTACCACCATTGCGTCAGCGCATCCTGAACCCCGGCCATGGCCGAATAGCTCTTGATCGCCATCAGCGAGACCGGGATCGCGAGATTGTTGACGATGTGCAGCATCGCAATCGTCACGATGAACGCGAGGTAGAACCAGTTGGCGACATAGATATGCGGCTCGCGCCGCTTCCATAGCGTACCCAGGAAGACGAGCAGATAGACAACCCAGACGAGCGTCAGCCAGATGTCCGTGTACCACTCGGGCTCGGCGTATTCACGTCCTTGCGTCACGCCGATCAGGTAGCCGGTTCCGGCGACAAGGATGAATGTCTGATAGCCCCAGAACACGAACCAGGGCCACAATCCACCGGCCAGTCGCGCCTTGCAGGTGCGCTGCACGACATAGAAGGAGGTGGCGATCAGCACGTTGCCGCCGAAAGCGAAGATGACGGCCGAGGTGTGCAGGGGTCTGAGGCGCCCGAAGCTGCTCCACGGCTGGTCTGCAAAATAGAACAGGGTCGGGAAAGCCAGCTGCAGGGCGATGATCACGCCCACGAGCATCCCGGCGATGCCCCAGAACATCGAGGCGATGACACCAGCCTTCACGATGTCGTTGTCGTAGGGCGCGTCGTCCTCGGCCGGAATGCCCTCGCCATAGCGCCCGACCATCCACAGCAGGGTGATGCCGAAACCCACCATGAATGTGGTGGCTTGGATCGCCATCAGGGGATCCGTTGTCTTGACCGCGACCGTGAGGGCCAGAAAGGTGAAGAGAACGAACAGCACCGGCACGACGAACAGGTCGAGACGGAGGCGGTTTTGAATGGGGGACGGCTGCATGGGCCCTCGTGATTCAGGTTCCGGGATCTCGGGCGCAGGCAAACATTCTGGATGCGTATCTGGCCTTGACCTGAATCAAGGGCTGCCAAAACTGGTCGCTGCGCCGCATGGTTCTCCGGCCACGCGATGTCCTGGCGACGGTCTTCGCGCCTCGGGCGAAAGACGCGTCAGCGTCAACGCGCCCCATCCACAAATCATCTCCTAGAATTCATGAAGAACCGGTGCGGTCCGGGGTATAAGTGCGCGCGGGGAGTGGGGCGCAGTCACGATGGCAAAACAGCAGAGATCCGTCGTCGTCACGGGTGTGTCGACCGGCATCGGGCTGGCGACGGCAAAGTCACTGCTCGCTGCGGGTTTTCGGGTCTTCGGTTCCGTTCGCAGGGACGATGATGCGCGCCGGCTTACCAGTGAGCTGGGCTCCGGGTTCTCACCGCTGTTGTTTGATGTTACCGACGAAAAGGCTGTCAAGACCGCGGCTGCCCGGGTGCGGTCTGCGCTTGCGGGGCAGACACTCGCTGGCCTCGTCAATAACGCCGGCATCGCGGTGGCTGGTCCCCTGGTTTATCTGCCGATCGCCGACTTTCGCAAACAGCTCGAGGTGAACCTGACCGGTGTCATGGTAACCACCCAGGCCTTTGCGCCCTTGCTGGGCGTCGATCGCTCCCTGAAGGGCAAGCCGGGAAGGATCGTAAACATCTCCTCGGTCAGCGGTCGTCGTGCCAGCCCTTTCCTTGGACCCTATGCGGCGTCGAAGTTCGGGCTTGAGGGCCTCTCCGAGGCGCTGCGCCAGGAGATGATGGTGTTTGGCATCGATGTGATCGTTGTCGCGCCCGGGATGGTGGCGACGCCGATCTGGGACAAGGCAAGCACGCTCGACATCGAGCCCTACGCCACCACAGCCTTTGCCGGCCCGATCGAGAATGTGCGCTTCATGGCCGTCAAGCAGGGCAAGGCCGGTTTGCCAGCCGAGAGAATCGGGGACGTTGTGCGCCGAGCGGTCAGTGCCCGGTTTCCCAAGACGCGCTACGAGGTGAGCCGGCCGGGCCTGGGCAGGCTTGTCCTGTCCCTTCTGTCCCAGCGTTCGATCGACCGGATGACCGCGCGGGCCATTGGCCTGCGCCGGGTGCGCAACTGAGAGACGGGGGCCCCGAGCCGGCTGTTTGCCCTAATCGTCGAAACCCTCTTCATTACCGGTTGAACCTGCTCTAACCTGGCGTGCCCAGTTCGCAAGGTTGAGGTGCAAGGGTGTCGGTCGTCACTGTTCGCTTGTTCGCGTTGCTATTGGCAGTCTTGGCCGTGGCGCTAGCCCCCTATGCTACCGCGGAGGATGTCACGCAGCCGATGCCGCTTCCCCGAGCGAAGCCGCAGGGCGACGTTGCGAGGCCACTGCCGGCAAGGCCCCGCACCAAGCCCACGCCTGACCCTGGCGTGAGCGTGCAGCCCTCAGGGACGGCCAAGCCAACAGGCCCCGAACCCATTCCCATGCCGACTGCGGCCCAGATCGAGGCAGGCATGCTTCCGTGCGGGGAAGCCTGTGCCGAGATCCTCTTCAAGACGATCGATGGGTGTCTTTGGGTCCAGAGCCAGAACCCCAGGCCGATCTATTTCCAGGCTACGGTGGACGGTCGGCTCGTCGTGCTGTCGCTTGAGGGGGCGAGCTACCAGAAATCGGCGGCGGCGCCGGCCGAAGGGGCGAGTGCGTTCCATGCACGCCAGAAGGACCCCTTCCAGTCATCGTCAGCCGGTATCCCTGTCTACAGGGTTCGGCTGGGCGAGAAGGGAAACTGTGTCACCGACCGCCGGCAAATCACCCAGTTCGTGGCGATCTTCAGAAAGTAAACGCCTACCGGGCCTCTTGTTCGCCACAGGGGAAGATCCTTGGGTCAGTTCCCCTATGGGGTGAATTCCCGCGGCTTCCCGTCCACGGTCGCGCATGAAAGTTTTCTGGCAGGAACGGCTCCGCTTGACCGCGCGCGCTGCAGTGCGGATCGTCAGGTCCGACAACTGAACCAGCGGTGGGATCCATGGACGTGTCTGAAATAATGAACGCGGGCGCGGATGCGACCGTTCTCCTCGCGCTGGGTGCGGCCGGTGGCTGTGCCCTGTGTGCCGCGATCAGTGCGCTCCTGCCTGACCGCAAGGAGAAGGTTGCTCTTGCCCGCAGGGTCGACAGGCTCGAGATGCGCCTTGCCTCCACGCGAGATCTTTCCGTGGTGGCGAGCGCGCTTTCAGGGCTTACGGCGGCCGTGCCGCTCATGCTGCAGGCCGCGCCGCGCCTGCTTCTGGCCGATGGCCAGGCGCGTCTCCTTGATACGGTCAACAGCAGTGACAGCGATGACATTGCCCACGCTTTCGGCGAGGCGATGCACAACAATACCGTTGCCGCCGTGGAGATCGCGCGTGCGATCATCGACGATGGCGTCAACCTGAACGATCCAAAGGACCGCAAGCGTGTCGGCGACACGGCGCGTGCGCAGGCTGGTGCCCTGAGCACCGCGTTCTGGGACCAGCATGGGGGGCTGCTGCTCTCGTCGGGGCTGCCTGCCAACCTGAAGGATCTGCTGAAGCTGTTCTTCGCGCAGGTAAAGCGCCTTAAAGGTGCCGCGGCCGACCTTGCCAAGGAACCGAGCTTCGCTGATCTCGACGCGTTGCTCGACCACGCCATCGCACTCATCGACACGGCGCGCGCCATCATCGAGGAGCTTCAGCGCCTCGGCGAGGATTGAGCGTGTCGCCAGGGCGCTAGACGCCCATCAGTTCGCGCAGGCTCAACACCTTGTGCAGTGCCTTGATGCGGGTGCGGGCGATAGAGAACTCGCGGGCGGGGTTGTACTGGCGCAGCCGGACGTGGGTGGGTGTCTGGCCGACCAGCAGCTTGACCATGGCGGTGCCGGCTTCTCCGGGGTGGGTTGCTGAAAGTTCCACCACAACGTGGTCGCCGATCGCGGGTGGCCTCGTTGGCGTGACGTAGATGAGGTCGCCGCGCTGGTTCCACGGCGCCATGGATTCGCCCGTTACCCACAGCGCGTAGACATTGCGAGCCTGCGCGACGCCGTGGGGGCGACGCACATAGTCGATCACCTCTCCGTTGAAGCTGAAGTCTCCGCTTTCGCCGCCGACCGCTGTCCCGAAGACGGGTACATCCGTGGGCATCTGGTATGGCTGCGGCTGCGCAATCTGCGCGGGCGGCGAGGGGGTTGTCAGTTCCTCCAGGGAAACGCCCAGTTCCGCGGACAGTTTCTGCAGGCTGTCGCGCCCTGGTTTTTCCCGGCCGCTTTCCCATTGCGAGATAGCGGGCTGCGAGACGCCGATGCGTTCCGCGAGTTCCGCCATCGTCAGTCCGCGCGCCAGGCGAAGCGCGCGCAGGCGCATCCCGTCGGGCGGGTTGTCCCGGAGGGGGCGCTGGGGCGGCATGTCGCGGGGTTTCATCTTGTGCTTCTCCGATCAAACTTATATATAAGTAAATGTGACTTATGTCAAGAGCCGCTGGACGTGGGAGGGGTGATGGGAGAGGCGACATTCGACAGGGCATATATTGCAGGCCGGGTTCGCGAGGCTTGCGACACGCTTCGCCGGCTGCCAGCCGGCCAGATCCAGGGCTACAGATCCGCCTGGCCCGAGATGATGGCAGAATGCATCGACGCTGCAGGCTGCGACGGTGTGGTGCGCCTGGCTGCGGCCTCGCCAAGGGCCATCGACCGGATGCTGGAGGTCTTTGGCTGGTTTGCCCATCTGCGTGACCGGCCGCAACTGGCCGCTGCGCTCTGGATGACGTGCGGGCGCGGCATGGGTCCATCGCGTGCAGGCTCCCTGCTTGGCGTTCACCGCGATACCGTGCGCAATCGCCGGGATGAAGCGCTGGACCTCATGGCCTCGGGCGAGCGCCGCCGCCGATGTGCGGCCTGAGATCTGGAAGGCGGTTAACACCCTGTTAGCTTTCTCCGATCACCTTGCCCCGCAACGAACACCTTGCCGGGAGGGGCATCCCATGCGCCGGTTCTTGACGGCATCGATCCATGGCTGTGCGGCGTTGATGGGTTTCGCCGCCGCGGCACCTGCGATGTCCGATGAACCGGCGCAGGCCTCGCCGATGGCCAGCGTGACGCTGGCCTACACAGGCGAGGTTTGGGGCGTGGCATCAGGCGGGCTCGACCGGGGCGCCGTCTATCTCGACAATTTCGATCTCGAGGCTTCTCTGGATCTCGAGCGCAGCGCGGGCTGGAAGGGTGCCAGCGCCTATCTCTATGCCCTCTATTCCACAGGCAATTCCGTGACCGAACGGGTCGGGGATGTGAACGGCATTTCGAATATCGAGACGGATGAGGCGTTGCGGGTCGTAGAAGCCTGGGTCGAACAGTCCTTTGCACAGGGGCGCGGCTCGCTGCGGCTTGGCCTCTACGATGTTTCGTCCGAGTTCGATGCCGGCGAGGTGCGCGCCCTGTTCCTGAATCCGGCGCACGGCATCGGTACAGACTATTCGCAATCGGGCGTGGCCGGACCCTCGATCTGGCCTGTCACCAGTCTTGCGCTGAGAGTGCATCATGAATTCGAGGGTGGTGTCTATCTGCGCGGGGCCATCGCCGATGGGGTTCCCGGCAATCCCGACTACCCCAAGCGTACCACGATCGACTTCGAGGACGGTGATGGTGTTCTCCTCGCGGCTGAAGCCGGCATTGCACGTGACGGGCGTCTCTGGTCGCTGGGGGCCTGGACCTATTCCGAGCCATTCGCCGATCTCGTCACGGGTGTAGAACGCACGAATTTCGGCGCCTATGTTGCTCTCGAGGAGGCGCTTCTGGCGCCGGCCGCAGGGGATGGGCTTGGCCTGTCGGGTTCGCTGCGGGCTGGACTTGCCAATGGCGATGTGAATGCCATCGAGAGCTTTTTCTCTGCCACGCTGGTTGCCTCTGGCTTGCTGCCTGGACGACCGGAGGACAGGCTGGGCCTTGGTGTCATCCTCGCCAATGGCAGTGACGGTTTCCTGGGCGGTCTTGCGGATCCCAGGGATCGCGAGATCAACATCGAGCTGACGTATCTTGCGCAGATCACCGACGAGATCTCGCTTCAGCCCGACCTGCAATGGATCATCAATCCCGGGCTCGATGGCAGCATTGAAGACAGTTTCTTGATCGGCCTGAGGCTGTCGGCAGGTAAGGCCTGGGAGATCAATTGAGGCGTGTCTTGCCGTCGTGCCGGTCGGTGCCTTTGCGGCAGCTGGCTTGCTGGCGTGATGCGCCTGAAGC